>JAHELM010000368.1 GCA_024644185.1 Rhodospirillales bacterium
CCTCGACAGCCTTCCGCGACTGTTCGAAGGCGCTGTCCTGACGATGCAGATCACCGTGCTCAGCGTCGCCATCGGGCTGGTGATGGCGGTGCCGCTGGCCCTGTTGCGAGTGTCGCATAATCCGCTGCTGTGGATGCCCGCATACGCCTATATCCTGTATTTCCGGGGCACGCCGCTTCTGGTGCAGATATTTCTGATCTATTACGGCAGCGGCCAATTCCACGATCTGCTGGATTCGGTCGGTTTGTGGGGGATGTTCCGCCAGGCCTATTTCTGCGCCGTCCTGTCGCTGACTCTGAATACCGCCGGATATACAGCCGAGATCCTGCGCGGGGCCATCCAGGCGGTACCGCATGGCGAGATCGAGGCCGCGAAAGCCTGCGGCATGTCCGGCTGGCTGCTGTACCGGCGGATCGTGTTGCCCATGGCGTTCCGCCTGGCGTTGCCGGCCTATGGCAATGAGGTGGTATTCCTGTTCCAGGCAACGTCCCTGGTCAGCATCATCTCGCTGATGGATCTGACCGGTGTAGCCCGTGTGATCGCCGCGCGCAGCTTCGCCATCTACGAACTCTACATCACTGCCGGCGTGATCTACCTGATCGGAACCTATGGCATCCTCTTTGTATTCCGGAAGGTCGAGCATGCGATGAGCGGCCATTTGCGGGCGCGCATCGACGATACGCCCATGCCCCGCTGAGTCACCCCGGAGGAGGATCGGTGAAGCGCCTTGCCATCCTGCGGTTTTCCCATGAGGGCAATTCGTTCAGCCCGGTGCCGACGACGCGCGGGGATTTCCTGCGCTGCGAGTGGCTGAAGGGCGAACCATCCGCGCGGGCTGCCTATGCCGGAACCCGGACAGAAATAGGCGCGGTAATCGATTTGCTGGCGGCGCGGCCTGACTGGCACGGGGAGTTTCTGCGCTGCGCCGCCGCGCCGCCTGGCGGGCCGGTCGAGGATGCGCTGATCGAAGCGGTTATCGGCGAGGCTGTCGCCGACCTGTCGGGCGGGGCATGGGACGCGATCTATGTATCCCTGCACGGCGCGATGGTCGGCGCCACGCGGCTGCAACCGGACCTCGACCTGCTGCGGGCGATTCGCCAGGCCATCGGGCCGGATTGTCCACTGGCGGTCAGCTTCGATCTGCACGCCAACATGGCGCTGGAAATCGCGGATACGATCGACATTGCCATCGGCTACAAGACCTATCCGCATATTGACTGTTATGAGACGGCCGCAAAAGCGCTCGGTCTGCTGCTGCGTGCGGCGTCCGGTGAAATTGCGCCCGCGGTGACCGTCGCCAAATCCGGCTGCGTGCTGCTGAGCCACAATATGCGGACGCAAGCCGGTCCGATGGCTGCGATCGAGACCTTCGCGGCCAGGCTCGAGGGGGAATACGGCCTGTTCGACGCCACGCCGTTCGGTGGCTTCACATTCGGCGACAGCCCGCATGCCGGGGCCAGTGCCTGTGTCACCGCGCCGCGCGATGGTGCAGCGGGGGCGGCCGACGCGGCACGGCGGCTGGCCGCCGCGATCGCCGACCGGCGCCAGGAGTTCGTGCCGGACATGCCGCTACCGGAGGCGGCACTGCGGCGCGTGCTGCGCGAGGCCAGGCCCGGTCTGGTGGCTCTGGTAGAGCCGGCGGACAATCCGATGTCGGGCGGGATCGGCGATACGCCCGCGCTGTTTGCCGCGATGCTGGCGGCGCGTCCGGATGTGCCGTGCCTGTTCGCGTTCTTCTGCGATCCGGATCTGGTGGCGCGCGCGCATGCAGCGGGGAAGGGGGCGCATCTGGAAGCACGGTTCGGCGGTCGGCTGACTACCATATACGGGCCGCCCGTTGCCGCCTCGGTTCGGGTCGCCAGCTTGACCGACGGCCACTTCGTCAATGACGGGCCAATGGCGCGCGGAATGGCGGTGGATCTGGGGCGTACCGCAGTGCTCGATATCGTCGATTGCCCGGCGTTCAGCATCATCGTCACCGAAGCCTGTGTGTCGCCGAACGATCACGCCTATTTTCGTCTTCACGGCATCGATCTGCGCCAGATGCGGCTGCTCTGCGCCAAGGCCAAGAACCATTTTCGCGCAGCCTTTGCGGCGGATTGTATCGAGATTGTCGATGTCGATACGCCCGGTCCGGCAACCGCCGATCCCGCCTCGCTGCCGTTCCGCCACGTGCCGGCGGCGATGTTGCCGCCGGCACGCGGGGATCGGGATCAGCGCAGCTCGACCGCGTAGGTTTCAAGCTTTGGCAGGGTCTTGATCAGGCCACGCTGCAGCAGGAAGGCTCCGAACCGCTCGTAGCGGCGGGAATCGAGCGCACCCGGCCGCAGGGCGAAACGGGCCACGGTGTCGCGCCACGCTAGTCGGTTCAACTCGTTGTCCAGTTTCTCGGGCGCTGCGTTGCGGAAGATTTCCCAGGCCTCGTCCGGATGGTTGACAATGAACTGGGTGGCGGCCTCGATGACGTCGACGAAGCGGCGCAGGGTGGCGCGCTGCACCAAGCTGGCATTGGTGACGATGACCAGTTCGTCATAGGCGGGAACGCCCTCTTCTTCCGGATAGAAGGCGCGGCCTGGATTCTTTTCCAGCGCCATCTGGTTCAATTCGAAATTCCGGAAGGCGCCGATCACCGCATCGACCTGGCCCGACAAAAGAGACGGTGAAAGCGAAAAATTGACATTCACCAATTCTACGTCGGACAGGCTCAGACCGTGCTTTTCCAGCATGGCGCCAAGCAGTGCATCCTCAAAGCCGCCGATCGAATAGCCGATTTTCCGTCCCTTCAGATCCGCGATCGTGCGGATCGGCCCCTTGTCGCGTACGACAAGCGAGTTCAGCGGCGTGGCGATCAGCGTGGCGATCCGCACCAGTGGCAACCCTTCCGCAACCGCCATCTGCAATTGCGGCTGATAGGTGATGGCGAGGTCTGCCTTGCCGGCGGCCACAAGTTTTGGTGGGTCGTTCGGGTCGGCGGGTTCGACCAGGAATACGTCCAGCTTGGCGTCCCGGAACATACCCTTTTCCTGGGCAATGACGATCGGCCCGTGATCGGGATTGACGAACCAGTCCAGCAGCACGGTCAGCGTTTCATTCGCCCGGGCTGGAAATGCGGTAAGCGCAAATATCGCCGTCAGCGCCAGTATCGGGCTTCGGAGGCGGGAAAAGTTTCTGGTCATGGTAATATCCCTGGTTGGAAATGCGGTCAAATTCACGAGCTTTCATCGGCGCCTGCATCGGCAACCCAGGGCAGGGTGCGTGCAAGCAGGAGGTTGAGCGTGAAATACAGAACGATACCCAAGGCCGTGAGAGTGGCGAGAGCGGCGTACATCAGGTCGGTTTGCATGCGCGCATTGGCGTTCAGCATCAGATAGCCGAGGCCGCCGGCCGAGCCGACCCATTCGCCGACCACCGCCCCGATCGGTGCCACCGCGGCGGCGACGCGCAGTCCCGATGCAAGCGCCGGCAGCGCGGCGGGAACCCGGATCCGGAACAGGATCGACCGGCGACTGG
>JAHELM010000369.1 GCA_024644185.1 Rhodospirillales bacterium
TCGGCCGCGCTCCTCGCGACATCGGTGCCATCCCGCCCCATGGCGACGCCGATATCGGCCGCGCCCAGCGCCGGTGCGTCGTTGACCCCGTCGCCGGTAACGGCAACGAAATGGCCGGCACGTTGCAATGCCCGCACCAGCATCAGCTTCTGCACGGGCTCGACGCGCGCGAAAACCCGTGCGCGGGAAGCGATTTCCGCCAGCCCCGCCGGATCTTCCTCCAGAGCGGCGAACTGGCGTCCCGTCACCACGTCGGACTCGGTGTCGGCAATTCCCAGTTGGCGCGCGATGGCCAGCGCCGTGGCCGGATGATCGCCGGTCACCATGCAGACCTGGACCCCGGCCCGGTGGCAGGTGGCCACCGCCGCCGGTACTTCCTCGCGCAGCGGGTCGATCAAGCCGACGAGACCGAGAAAGCGCAGGCCGGACAGCGCCTGGCGCGCCGCGGCATGCGCCCGATCGTCCGGCACCGCCCCGCTGGCCACGGCCAGCACGCGGTACCCCGCGGCCGCCATCCGCGCCGCCTCGGCCAGCATCCCGTCGGCATCGATGCCGGCGCACATCGGCACGACGGTCTCGGCCGCGCCCTTTACATGGGCCACAACAGCGTTGCCGCCGGGCTCCTCATTGAAACTGGCGGCAAAACGGCGCTGCGGTTCGTAGGGAATGAGTTCGACCGGCGGATGGCTGGTCAGGGCGGTCTCGCGCGACAGATCCAGCTTGGCGGCAAGCGCCAGGAAGGCGACGTCGACGGTGTCGCCCAGATGAATCACCCCGGTCGCGCCGGCGGTGTAGCTGGCCTCGTTGCACAACGCGCCCGACAGCGCCAGCCGCCTGGCGGCGTCCAGGGCTTTCGCGTCCGCCGGGGCATCGCCGCGCCCGATCCGGCCGGACGGCGCGTATCCTTCGCCGCCGACATCGAGAATCCCGTGCCCGGGCAGGAACAGCCGGCGCACGGTAAGCTGGTTGAGGGTCAGCGTGCCGGTCTTGTCGCTGGCCACGACCGTGCAAGCGCCCAGCCCTTCGACCGCGGGAAGCTGGCGCACGATGACGTTGCGCCGGGCCATCCGCCCGGTGGCGATGGCCAGCGCGACGGTGATGGCCACCGGCAGTCCTTCGGGAATTGCCGCCACCGCCAGGGCGACGGCAAGGAAAAACACCTCGGTCAGATCCATGCCGCGGGCAAGCTGCACCGCCGCCAGAGCCAGGATCGCCGCCACCATGGCATAGCCGACCCGACGGGAAAACCGCTCCAGACGTTGCACCAGCGGCGGCGGGCGCGGTTCGGCGGCGGCAATCGCCTGGGCGATGCGGCCGATTTGCGTGTGCAGGCCGGTGCGGGTGACCACGCCGAGGGCCCGCCCGCTCAGAACCGTCGTCCCGGCATGCAGCAGGCACAGTCGGTCGCCCAGCGCGGCGTCCGGCTCGCACAGCCACCCGTCATCCTTTTCCACCGGAACCGATTCTCCGGTCAGCAGCGATTCGTCGACCTTGAGTTCGCGCCGGTGCAGCAGCCGCAGATCGGCGGGCACTCCGGCCCCGGCTTCCAGTTCTACAATGTCGCCAGGCACCAGTTCGGTGCCGTCGATCCGGCGGCGACGGCCGGCGCGCCGCACCACGGCGGTCTGCCGTACCAGCCGGTCGAGCGCCGAGGCGCTGGCCGCGGCGCGAACCTCCTGCACGGCGCCAATGATCGCGTTGACCTGCAGCACGACGAAGATGAAACCCGCATCCATCGTCTCACCGATTGCCAGCGACACCGCGGCCGCCGCCAGCAGCATGTAGATCAGCGGACTGCGAAACTGTCTCAGATAGACCAGCAGGATCGATGGGCTGGCCCTGCGCGGCAGGACGTTATCGCCGAAGATGGCGCGGCGGGACACGACCTCATCCTCGTCGAGCCCGCGGCTTTGGCTGCCCAGGCGCCGCATTGCCTCATCGGCCGGAAGCGCGTGCCACCGCACCTCGAGGATTTCGCTCAGGCCGGGACGTGGCCCCGCCATGCGGTCGCCGTTAACCATGCCGGGCATGGTAACGCCCCCCGGCCCCGCGCGCCAATGATGCGGATCAAACCCGGACGATCTTGCCCGGATTCATGATGTTGTCGGGATCGAGCGCCATTTTCAGCGCGCGCATGACGCTGACCGCGTCGCCATGCTCGGCCACCAGAAAGTCCATCTTGCCGACGCCCACGCCATGTTCGCCGGTGCAGGTGCCGCCCATGGCCAGCGCCCGGTGGACCATGCGCTCGTTGATCGCTTCGGCGCGCGCCATCTCGGCCTCGTCGTCGGTGTCGACCAGGAAGGTGACGTGGAAATTGCCGTCGCCCACATGGCCGACGATCGGCGCCAGCATGCCGTCCCGGTCGATGTCGGCGCGGGTTTCGAGGATGCATTCGGCCAGCCGGCTGATCGGCACGCAGACATCGGTGGCGATGCCGCGCTTGCCCGGGGCAAGCGCCACGGCCGCGTAATAGGCATTGTGGCGCGCCTGCCAGAGGGCATTGCGCTCCTCCTGGCGGTGGGCCCAGCGAAAGGCGCTGCCGCCATGTTCGCCGGCAATGGCGCCAACTGTCTCCGCCTGCTCGGCGACATAGGCCTCGCTGCCGTGGAATTCGAAGAACAGCGTCGGTTTTGCGGCGAAGCCCTCCAGCCTGGAATAGGCGACGCAGGCGCGCATCTGCACTTCGTCCAGCAATTCCATGCGGGCCACCGGCACGCCCATCTGGATGGTCTGGATCACCGTGCGCACCGCGCCGTCCAGCGATTCGAACTGGCACACCGCCGCGCCGATCGAGTCCGGAATGCCGTAAAGGCGGAGCTGGACTTCGGTGATCACGCCAAGCGTGCCCTCCGAGCCGACGAAGAGCCGCGTCAGATCGTAACCGGCGGCTGATTTCCGCGCCCGTCCGCCGGTGCGCACGACCCGCCCGTCGGGCAGCACGACGGTCAGGCCCAGCACATTCTCGCGCATCGTTCCGTAGCGCACCGCGTTGGTGCCGGAGGCGCGGGTGGCCGCCATGCCGCCCAGCGAGGCGTTGGCGCCGGGATCGATCGGAAAGAACAGGCCGGCATCGCGGATATGCTCGCCCAGCGCCTTGCGCGTCACGCCGGCCTGCACGCGACAATCCAGATCGTCGCGGTTGACCTCCAGCACCGCGTTCATCCGGCTGACGTCGATACAGACGCCCCCTTTGAGCGCCAGCACGTGGCCTTCCAGCGAGGTGCCGGTGCCGAACGGTATCACCGGCACCTTGTGTTCGGCGCAGAGCCGGACCACTTCGGCCACTTCCTCCGTCTTCTCGACGAAACAAACCATATCCGGCGGCATCGCCGAGAACGGCCCTTCGCCCCGCCCGTGCTGTTCGCGGACCGCGGCCGCGCTCGACATACGGTCACCCAGCAGCGCCGACAGCGCCGCCACCAGCGAATTGGCAAGCGGCGCATGCTTCGCGCCGGCAGTCTGGAGTCTCATTGCGGCGGTCCCCGTCGGTCGTTCGCATGGGCA
>JAHELM010000370.1 GCA_024644185.1 Rhodospirillales bacterium
CGTAAAGGCGCGTCTGGCCCCGGCGCCGGGGCGCGATCAGCCCCTCGTCCTCATAGAAACGAATGGTCCGCGTGGTTACCGCGAACTCGCGCGCCAGATCGCCGATGGAAAGGTCCCCGGTCATGTGCGTTACGATACCCGCAGTTTACGTGAACGTCAACTTTCGTTCAATGTCCGGAAAATTTCGGCGCGCGCTTTTCGGCGAAGGCGGCGACGCCCTCGTGGAAATCGGCGGTGGCGGCCGCCGCCGAGATCGCCCGGCGTTCGTGTTCCATCTGGGTTTCCAGCGAGCTGTCGGGGCTGGCCGCCAGCAGGCGCTTGGCCGCCGCCAGCGCCAGCGTCGGACCCTCGGCCAATTGCATCGTCCAGTCGCGCGCCGCCGCGGCGAAGCCGGCATCCGGCAGCACCGCGGCCACCAGCCCCTCGGCCTTCGCCTGGGTCGCCGGCAACACCGGGTTCAGCGCCATCATCTCGTAGGCCCGCTTCGGCCCGACGATGCGCGGCAGATAGAAGGTGGAACCGCCGTCGGGCGCCAGCCCGGCCCTGGTATAGGCCAGGGTGAACACCGCGCTCTCCGCCGCCACCGCCAGGTCGCAGGCGATGGCCAGGCTGAATCCGACGCCGCCGGCCGGCCCGTTCACCGCCGCGATGACCGGCTTGTCCATACGGGCGATGGTGGCGATGCAGGCATGCACCGGCACGGTCAGGCGCTTCAGGAAGGTGGCGGCGTCGACCGTCGCCCGCATCGCCTTCAGATCGCCACCGGCGCAGAACGCCTTGCCGGCCCCGGTGATCATGACGGCACGCACGGTCCGATCCTGGTCGCAGCCGATCAGCGCCTCGAGAAGTGCCCCGATCATTCCCTCGTCGATGGCATTGTAGGCTTCGGGCCGATTCAGTGTAACGACGGCCAGCCCGCCGTCGCGTTCGCTCAAAATCGGGTTGCCCATCGTCGCCCTTCCTTGTCACATCTCCGCTCAGGGTAGGCGTCCTCCCCGCTTCAGTCCATATCGGTCAGGATCGCGGGAGGGATTGCCATGCGGGCATACAGGGAGCGCGGAAATGGGGTCTTGCGCGATCATCGGCGCCGCGCGACAGTCTGAGCCGCGCGGGCATGGGTGGCGGAAAGGCACAAGAGTCGTCATGGACGAATTCGATTTCATCGTCGTCGGGGCGGGATCGGCGGGCTGCGTCCTGGCCGACCGGCTGACCGAAAACGGGCGATACAGCGTTCTGCTGCTGGAGGCGGGCGGCAGCGACATGAACCCCTGGATCAAGATGCCGGCCGGATACGGCAAGACCTTCTACGATCCCGCGGTCAACTGGCGGTTCGAAGCCGAACCCGACCCCGGCACCGGCGGCCGCAAGAGCTACTGGCCGCGCGGCAAGGTGGTCGGCGGCTCCGGCTCGATCAATGCGCTGGTCTATTTCCGCGGCCTGCCCGGCGATTTCGACGATTGGCGCGATGCCGGGGCGACAGGATGGGGCTGGGATGACGTGCGGCCGCATTTCGAGGCCATCGAGCGCCCGGTGGATACGATGGGACGCGCCCGCGGCGCCGGCCCGCTTGCCGTGCGCGACGTGTCCGACCAGATCCATCGGGCCAACCGGCATTTCTTCGCCGCCGGCGGGGAACTCGGCGTTCCGATCAACGACGATTACCTCGAGTCCACGGCGGAAGGCATCTTCGTCTACCGGATCAACACGTCGAAGGGAATGCGCTGCTCGTCCGCCGATGCATTCCTGCGGCCGGCGCTGAAGCGGCGGAACCTGAAGCTGGTGACACGGGCACTGGTCAATCGGGTTCTGTTCGAGAACGGGCGCGCGGCCCGCATCGAATATTCGCGCGGCGGCCAAACCGTATCGGCCCGCGCGCGACGCGAAATCGTGCTGTCGGCCGGCTCCGTCAGCTCGCCCGGGATTCTTCAGCGTTCCGGCATCGGGCCGGGCCGGTTGTTGCAGGATATGGGGCTGCCGGTCATCCACGAGAACGCCAATGTCGGCGGCAATCTTCAGGACCACCTGGCGATCAGCTACTACTACAAGGCGACCGAGCCGACCCTCAACAACGTTCTGTCGCCGTGGTGGGGCAAGGCCCTCTGCGGGCTGCGCTATGTGCTGACCCGCAAGGGTCCACTGAGCCTGAGCGTGAATCAGAGCGGCGGCTTCCTGCGATCCGACCCGGGGCGCGCGAGGCCGGACCAGCAGATCTATTTCAATCCGGTCACCTATACGACGACCCGCGCGGGCACCCGCACGGTCATCAACCCCGATCCTTTTCCCGGATTCATCATCTCGTTCCAGCCGGCGCGCCCGACCAGCCGCGGGCGCATCGACATTCGCAGCCCGAACCCGGCCGACGCCCCGGCGATCCGCCCGAACTATCTGGCGACGGACCAGGATTGCCGCGACGTGGTGGCGGGCGGACGGCTGATCCAGTCCTTCGTCCGCACGGCGGCGATGCGGCGCCTGATCCAGGAAGCCATGCCGCCGGATCTGGCGGGCATGGACGACGCCGGCATCCTGGCGGATTTCCGCGAGCGCTGCGGCACCGTGTACCACCCGGTTTCCACCTGCGCCATGGGGCCGGACCCCACGCGCGCCGTCGTCGACCCATTGCTGCGCGTGTTCGGCGTCGAAGGATTGCGCGTGGTCGATGCCTCGGTCTTCCCGAACGTCACCTCCGGCAACACCAACGCACCGACCATGATGGTGGCGCACCGCGCGGCGGCCATGATCCTGAAGCCGTCCTGATCCGGAACCCTTATTGCGGGTTTGCATGGCGGCCCGGTCCCGGCCAGGGCAATTTCACGGAGCGGGCAACCTTATCCGGGCAACCGGGATCGCGAAAAGCGGTTCCGTTTGGCCGGATGCTGCTCTAGCCTGAAAAAAAACGGGGGGATGGGATGCAGGATCACCAGAACGAATACACCGACGATTTCGTCGCCAAGCTGGAATTGCTGTGGGGCGAGGGGTTCCTGTCGCCGGGCGGGCCGGAGGAAGTGGCGCGCATCCTCGAGGGCACCGATCTTACCGACAAGCACGTGATGGATATCGGCTGCGGCATCGGCGGCATCGAGGTTCTGCTGGCTGGCAAATACGGCGCCGCCCGCGTCACCGGCATCGACATCGAGGAACCGCTGATCCGCCGCGCCCGCGACCGCGCGGCGCGCGCGGGCCTGGCCGACCGGGTGGAGTTCCGGTTGGTCGAGCCCGGCCCCTTCCCCTTCGCCGGGTCCTCGTTCGACGCGGTATTCAGCAAGGATTCGATGATCCATATCCCGGACAAGCCGGCGCTGTTCGCCGAGGTGTTCCGCGTGCTGCGGCCGGGCGGGCTGTTCCTGGCCTCGGACTGGATGCAGAGCGCCGCCGGCCCCGCGTCACCGGAGATGAAAACCTTCGTCGAGACCTCCGGCCTCAGCTTTGCGATGGGCATCACCGACGAGTTGCCGGCGATGCTCGAAGCCGCCGGCTTCCGCGACATCCGCACCGTCGACCGCAA
>JAHELM010000371.1 GCA_024644185.1 Rhodospirillales bacterium
GCGGTCGAGATCAACTCGGCCGATGTCTGGGCGATCCATGCCGTCACCCACACGATGGAAATGCAGGGTCGCCACCGCGAGGGTGCCGACTGGCTGAAGACCTCGGAACCGGCCTGGGTCGGATGCAATAATTTTGCCAACCATTTGTGGTGGCATGGCGCGCTGTTCCTGATGGATCTGGAACGCTACCACGCTGTCCTCGAGGGCTATGACAGTCGCATCCGGGCCGAGAAGTCCGACGATTATCTGGATATCGCCAATGCCGCGTCGCTGCTGTGGCGCCTGGAACAGGCCGGGGTCAATGTCGGGCGGCGCTGGGGCGAACTGGCCGACAAGGCGGCGGAGCGGACCGACGATCACACGACAGTCTTTGCCGACGCTCATTACATGATGGCGCTGGCCGCCGCCGGGCGGCATGCCGAAGCGAAGGCCCTGCTGGACTCGATGACGGCCTATGCCCGCCGGCAGGATGGCATGGCGGGGCATATCGTCGGCGAGATCGGGCGGCCTCTCTGCGCCGGCCTGCACGCTTTTGCCCAGCGCGATTTCGGCCGGGCCGTGGAGTTGCTGGAGCCGATCCGTTACGATTTGGCGCATATCGGCGGCAGTGCCGCGCAGCGCGATGTGTTCGACCGTACGCTGGTCATCGCGGCGGTAAAATCGGGTCGTTTGAAACTGGCCCGTTCGCTGATGTCGGAACGCAGTGCCGATCGGCCGACGAGCATCTGGAACTGGCGCACCTACGCACGCATCCTGGCGGCGCTGGAGGACGAGGCCGGCGCCGTCGGGGCCTGGCGCAAATCGCGCGACCTGATGTCCGGATTGCGGCTCTGAGCCTGCCGGACAGGAACCGCTTCAGGATCGATTCCGGGCGCGTCGCCCCTCATCTCTAACGCCGGAAGGCAGGGCCAAATGCGCAATATCTGGAAGGTAGTCCTCGGTTTCTTCGCGTCGGTCGGGCTGCTGGTCTTCATCGGCACCGTCGGCGGTACGATCTTCGTGCTGACCGTAAGCGAAGAGCCCGAAGCGCTGCCCGACCGCTTTCTGTTGCGCATATCTCTGGACGGCACGATTACCGACGCACCGCGCCCGGACAGCTTCCTGGCCGGTGCCGCGGGCACCAATTTGCGCGATGTCGTCGAGGCGCTGCAGGTTGCCGCCGGGGACGATCGGGTCGGCGGTCTGGCGGTCTATCTGGGCTCGCCCCGCATCGATGTGGCCACGGCCCAGGAATTGCGCGACGCCATTGCCGGGTTCCGGGCGAGTGGCAAGCCTGCCGGGGTCTTCACCGAGGATCTCGGCAGCATGGGCGGCGGGATGACGGGGTATTACCTGGCTTCCGCCTTCGACCGGATATGGCTCCAGCCTTCCGGCGGCGTCGGGTTGATCGGCATGGCGATCGAGGTGCCGTTCGGCCGCGGGCTGCTGGACAAGCTGGAGGTCACGCCCCGCTTTGGCCAGCGGCACGAGTTCAAGTCGGCGGTCGAATCGTATACCCGGGATTCGTTGAGCGGTCCCGCGCGCGAAAATTTGCGGCTTCTGCTTGCTTCCCTGTTTCGTCAGGAAATCGCCGGCATTGCCGTCGACCGGGGAATCGCCGAGGACCAACTGCGCGCCATTGTGGACAAGGGCCCCTATCTGGCTGGCGAAGCGCTGGAGCGTGGTCTGGTCGACCGACTGGGGTATTGGGATGAATTCATCGATGACGCAAAGACGGCGGCGGGCGACGATGGCGATCCGGTCTTCCTGGGGCGCTATCTGGCGCGGATCGACCGGCCGAACGGCAGCGGTCCGAAGGTCGCGCTGATCCACGGCAGTGGCGCGATCACCGACGGTTCGGCG
Source organism: Rhodospirillales bacterium (assembly GCA_024644185.1). Taxonomy (GTDB): domain Bacteria; phylum Pseudomonadota; class Alphaproteobacteria; order UBA8366; family JADFVY01; genus JAHELM01. Next base: position 1,843 of record JAHELM010000371.1, read on the forward strand.
GAGGATGGCGGCCCGTTTTCCGATCCGGGATTTTCCGCGCATCATGTAGCTGCGGCGATTTCCGATGCGATCGAGGACGACGACGTGAAGGCGATTCTGTTTCGGGTCAATAGCCCGGGCGGCTCCTACGTCGCTTCCGACATCGTCTGGCGCGAGGTCCGGCGAGCCCGCGATGCCGGCAAGCCGGTCATCGTGTCGATGGCGGGCGTCGCGGCATCGGGCGGCTATTTCGTCGCCATGCCGGCGAACCGGATCGTTGCCCAGCCGGGCACGATCACCGGCTCGATCGGTGTCTATGGCGGCAAGCTGGTGACGGAGAAGCTGTGGCGGCGGGTCGGCGTGACGTGGGATTCGGTGGAGATCGGCGCGCGGGCGGGGATGTGGAGCTTCGTACACGACTTCCCCCCGGGCGGCGATGCGCGGCTGGCCGCCATGCTGGATTTCATCTACGACGACTTCACGGGCAAGGCGATGGCCGATCGCGGGCTGGATGCAAGTCAGATCGATGCGATTGCCCGCGGCCGGGTATGGAGTGGCGAAGACGCGCTGGCGCACGGTCTGGTCGATGTGCTGGGCGGATATACCGTGGCGATTGCCGAGGTCAAGGCCGCACTGGGCCTGGGCCCGGACGAGGATATCACATTGGATACCTGGCCGAAGCCGCTGAAACCGTTCGAACAGATTGTAAAATTCCTGGGCGGTGACGCGGCGCAAGGCGATGTTGCCGCCATGCTGCCGGCGGCGGTGGGCGCCGATCCATTGACCATGCTCGCCCGGGAATTGGGGCTGCCGGCGGAAGAACTGGCTGCCCTGCGCCAACCCGCCGGGGTCCTGCAAATGCCGCCGCTGCGAATCCGCTACTGAGCGGGAGTCTTGGTCTCAGGCCCGCCTGGTGTTTGTGGTGGCCGCGTCGCGACCGAGTGCCGCCAACGCGGTGGTGACGATATGGGCGCCATCCAGTCCGGCATCCGCATACTGAATTTCCGGCTTATCGTGGTCCTGGAAGCGATCGGGCAAGGTCAGCGGACGAACCTTCAGGCCCCGGGCCATAAGGTCGTTGGCGGCCAGAAAGTGCAGGACCTGGGCCGAGAAGCCGCCGGAAGAACCCTCCTCAAGGGTGATCAGAACCTCGTGCCCGGTCGCCAGCCGGCGCACCAGATCCTCGTCCAGCGGCTTTGCGAAGCGGGCATCGGCGACCGTTGGCGCCAGACCGCGGGCGGCAAGATCGTCGGCAGCCTTCAATGCTTCCTGCAGCCGTGTGCCGAAGCTGAGAATTGCGACGGTCCCGCCTTCGCGCAGGATGCGGCCCTTGCCGATCTCCAGCACCGTGCCGCGGGCGGGACGCTCGACCCCGACGCCTTCGCCGCGCGGGTAGCGAATCGCCGAAGGCCGGTCGTCGATCGAAGCGGCGGTGGCCACCATGTGCACCAATTCGGCCTCGTCCGCCGCCGCCATGACGACAAAGCCCGGCAGACAGCAAAGATAGGCGACATCGAAGGCGCCGGCATGGGTGGCGCCGTCGGCACCGACCAGTCCGGCGCGATCGAGCGCAAAGCGCACGGGCAGGCTCTGCACCGCAACGTCATGCACCACCTGATCGTAGGCGCGCTGCAGAAAGGTCGAATAGATCGCCACAAAGGGCT
>JAHELM010000372.1 GCA_024644185.1 Rhodospirillales bacterium
CGCCTCCGGCCCGAAGGGAAGGTCGCGGAAAATCTGCGCCAGCGGCTCGCGGCCCGGCAGGCTGATGGTTCCGGCCGTTCCCTTGTCGTCATAAACGACGATGCTTTTCAGCACGTCGTCCACCTGGTCGAGCCGTACCGACAGCGGCAGCGTGACATCGCCCTCCACCGCCGCCTCGTATTCGTAATAGCCGACCCCGCCGGCCGACAGCATCACCCGTTTGAGCACCGGTTCCTGCGCCAGCGCCGACTGTGCCGCCGCACCCGCCAATCCCGCCAATCCCGCCACAGCCATTCCCATCGCTTTCCCGATTGCCATCATACACGTCCTCCTGCCCGACGCGGGCCAATATCCAATCGTGGCAGGCCCGTCTGAAGGAAGAATGAATGCGGACCCGACATGGTATGCCGGCCACGCCACCGTCCGATGCCACGGGGGCGGATTATTTCTCGGCGCGGACCCGTCAGGCGCCGGACGGCGCGCGCAGCCGGTCCGGGAAATACTGGCGCAGCTTCTGAATCTTCGGCAGCACGGTACAGGCCACATAGGGCTGCTTGGGATTGAGTGCCGCGTAGTCCTGATGATAATCCTCGGCCGGATAGTAGGCCTCGATCGGCTCGATGGCGGTGGCGATCGGCGCGGCGAACGCGCCGGCGGCATCGAGCTGGGCTATATAGCCCTCGGCGACACGGCGCTGGACGTCGTCCAGCGGGAAGATCGCCGAACGGTACTGGGTGCCGACATCGTTGCCCTGGCGGTTCAACTGCGTCGGGTCGTGCGAAATCGCGAAGAACAGCCTGAGGATCTGGCCGAAGGAAATGCGCGCCGGATCGTACTGGATGCGCACCGCCTCGGCATGGCCGGTGCGGCCGCTGCATACGGCCCGGTAATTGGCGGTATCGGCGGCGCCGCCGCAATAGCCGGACTGCACCGCCGTCACCCCGTCGAGCAGCCGGTAGACGCCGTCGACGCACCAGAAACACCCGCCGGCCAGAATGACCTCGCCCCGGTCGTCCGCGGCCTCGATATCGAGCAACGGGTCGGGGATCCGGTCGGGCGGGACCGCAAGGCCGGAGACACTCATACTGGCCGAACCGAATCCGAATATCATTGGCGACACTCCCTCGTCACACCGTTCGTCAGGCGGGGCGGCCGGACACGCCAATCATATGGATCGAACGTCGCGCGTGGACAGGGGCCGGTCAGGCGCTGCCCTTGCGGCGATAGCGCCACACGGTTGCCGGCGGCAGGTTGTTCCAGACCTTGGCCCGAGACTCGCCCTCGATCCCGAGGGTGTCGGCGGTCGCGGCGGGCACCGGCGGGATCAGCCCGTAGGTGAACTGCACATAGGCCCCGCCCTCGGCCAGAACCCGGAAGCTTTCCGCCAGTATCCGGTCGCCGACCGTGCGCGGCAGCGACCGCAGGGGCAGGCTGGAAATCACCGCGTCGACTCGCTCTATACCCTGGTGTTGCAGCAGCGTCGTCAACTCCTGGGCGTCGCCGACGACCACCTTTACCCCGGGGAACCGGTTGCGCAGATGGGCACCCAGCCGGGGATCGCGCTCGACCACGATGAGGCGATCGCGCGGTACGCCGGCCGCCAGCATCACCCGGGTCAGGCTGCCGGTGCCACCACCCAGCTCGACACAGATATCGAAGCGCGAGGGCAGTTCGGCGGCCATGGCGCGACCCAGGCTGCGGCTGCTTGGCGCGATCGAACCGACCTGTTTCGGCGCGCTGACGAAACGGGACAGGAACAAGAGATTATCGCGCAGGAAGTTTCGCTCGCGCAGACGCCGGCGCATCAGCCGCGCACGCACGCGCAGCTGGCGGCGCGCGGTCTCGGCCATGGTTTCAGCAGCGCTGCCCGGCACCTCTTCGCTCCTCGAAGCGTGAACAGCGGGCCGGGTGCCCCTGCTTGCCGCGAAGGCCGGCTGATGCCGCAAGCTCCGCCGCGCCACGGCAAAGAGGCTCAACAGCCCGAAGCCGAGCAGCACGACCAGAAGAAGGCCTGCCATCCTGGGTTCCCGATGAAGCCAGTCAAGCCAGCGATGGATTGTGTTCACGGTTCCTCCCTGCGCACCTTCAGGTGACGCAATGCCAGTACACCGGCATCAAGGCTATTTCTTGGCACATGCCGCATTAATTTCGTTAACGCGAATTTGCACCTCGGCGCTTCGATCCGCAAGGACGATCGGACTCAAATTCCGCCCAGGATCGTCCGCAGCCGACGATCGCTCAACGGCATCGGCGCGCCCGAGTGGAATGCGCGCCACAAATGCGCTCTCGGCGTGCCGGCGTAATGCGGCGGCATCGCCGCGACCGCCTGCTCGCGCGGCCAGGCACAGGCGGCATGGCGCAGCGTCAGCCGGTGTACCGCGCGCAGCCGTTCCGCCGCCGTTCCGGGCAGGGCTGTTGCCAGCGCCCGCAGCGCCGCGTCGCGCTCGCGAATCCGCTCCTCCTTCCACCAGGGCACCCCGCCACGCGGAAACCGAATCTCGAAGGCCTCGTCGAACGACGTCGAGACGCCGGAAAACACCTGTTGCAGCCGCTCCGCCAGCCAGCGCGCCAGATCGCCGTCCATCCGGTCGCCGGCGAGACAGCAGTCGCGCACCGCCCGCAGATTGTCGATCGCCTGTACGCTCATCGTGAAATCCTCCATTCCCTGGCGATCCCGACCGCGCTTTATGCTTGCCCGGTGCTCGCCATCGTTATATGAACAACGTTCAGTCATTTATACTCCGTCCATGAACGCCGTTCAATATGTTTTTGAACAACGTTTATTAAAACTGGGAAAGGGAGCCGCCATGGCGCGTCAGGCACGGCACAGCCGCGAGGAATTCCGCGAACTGGCGCTGGATACGGCGCAGGCTATCGTTGCCGAGCAAGGCATGACCGCGCTGACGGCGCGCGCGGTTGCCGCCCGCATGGGATATTCGGTCGGCATGCTGTACACGGCTTTCGACGGGATCGAGGAGATGATCGTGCATATGCATGCGCGCACCCTCGATGCGCTCTATGACGCACTCGCCGCCAGTCCGCGCAGCGGCAAGCCCGAGGCCGATTTGCAGGCGCTGCTGGATTCCTATCTGGCCTTCGTGCGCGACCGCCGCGCCGCCTGGGCGATGCTGTTCACCGATCGCCAGCCGGACGGCGCGCCGATTCCTCTGCCCGCCTGGTATCTGGAGCAGATTGCCCGGGTCTTCGGACTGCTGGAGGAGATCCTCGCCCCGCTGTTCGCGCCGGGCGAGGCGGCGGCGCGCGCCCGCGCGGCGCGACTGCTGTGGATCGCGCTGCACGGCGTCTGGACGCTGTCGGCGGGCGAAAGGCTGGAAATCGTCACCCCGGAATCGGCCGAGGCCGTGGCCCGCCACATGGTCGAGGTCTTCGTGAAGGGCCTCAGTGCACCCCGATGATGATCCAGGGCACGTAGGTCACCAGCAGCACCACCGTCGCCAGCAGGACCAGGAATGGCGCGGCTGCG
>JAHELM010000021.1 GCA_024644185.1 Rhodospirillales bacterium
TGCCGAAGCCATCGCCGACCGTATCCTGCCGATGCGCCTCGGGCGGATCGGGTGATTCCAGCCCCTGCACGAAAGAAGGGCGGCCCGCCGTGGCCGCCCTTCGTCTTCATCGACGGATTTCTGGAAATCAGTCCTTGGCGTCGGCGGCGACCTGCATGCGGATGATCTTGTCGGGGTTCTGCACCGTGCCGTTGTTGGCGGCCGAGCCCTTCTTGATCATGTCGACGAATTCCATGCCCGAGACCACCTGGCCCCAGACGGTGTACTGGCCGTTCAGGTGCGATGCCGGCTGGAAGACGATGAAGAACTGGCTGTCGGCGCTGTTCGGGTCCTGGGAACGGGCCATCGACAGGGTGCCGCGCACATGCGGAACCTTGGAGAATTCCGCCTTCAATTTCTGCCCGGAACCGCCCATGCCGGTGCCGGTCGGATCGCCGGTCTGCGCCATGAAACCGTCGATCACCCGGTGGAACACGATGCCGTCATAGAAGCCCTGGCGTACCAGTTCCTTGATGCGCGCGACGTGGTTGGGCGCCACTTCAGGCATGAGCTGGATCACCACGCGGCCGTCCTTGAGGTCGAGATAGAGCGTGTTTTCCGGATCGCCGGCAGCACCGGCGGAGCCGGTGGCAACCGCGCTCAGCATCAGGCCGAAGCTGGAAATCAGCCATTTGTTCAGTCGCGTCATCATGTTGTCCTTGGATGGTTGGATTGAAATTTGACGCAGGCTACACGGATTGCGGCGGGATTTCCACCCTCCCCGGCACTGTCCGTCAACGGGGCAAGCCAATCTTCCGGCATCCGGCTTTCACCGACCGGACAAACCGGTCTCCGCGATGCCGGCCCCCTATCTGCGGCCTTGCCGGTTTTCCGAGTCTCTCCGTGGCCCAGCGATTCGGGGATTCCCGCCTGCCCCCGGAAACTGGCGGCGGCGCTCGCAAATTTGCGTCTGCCGGGGCAGCCCATTGTCGACCATGAGGCTTCAATCGTATTGATTGCGCCTGGGGGATAACGACAACAGCGGGAAATGGCCAATATGGAATCAAAGCATGAGGCGGGCTTGGCCTCGGGTTACACCGAGGCGGACAAGCACGAGGATATCAAGGTCCTGCATGGCATGGGGTATGCGCAGGAACTGGAGCGGCGGATGAGCCGCTTCTCCAACTTCGCGATCAGTTTTTCGATCATCTGCATCCTGTCGGGCGGCATCAACTCGCTCGGTCAGGCTACGTCCGGCGCCGGCGGCGGCGCGATCGGAATCGGCTGGCCCGTCGGCGTCGCCCTTTCCGGTCTCTTTGCCCTGGCGCTTGCCCAGATATCCTCGGCCTACCCGACCGCGGGCGGCCTTTATCACTGGGGTTCCATTCTCGGTAACCGTTTTACCGGCTGGCTTTCGGCCTGGCTCAATCTGCTGGGCCTGATCACGGTGCTGGGCGCCATCAACGTCGGGACCTTCTACTTCTTTTTCGGCGCATTCGGTCCGATTTTCGGGATCGAGGATACGCTGACCCATCGCGTGGTTTTCGTGGCCGCCCTCACCGGCGCGCAAGCGGCGATCAACCACTTCGGCATCGGACTGACGGCGAAGCTCACCGACTTTTCGGGCTACCTGATCTTCGCGGCGGCGGTCGCACTCACGCTGGTGCTCCTCGCTTCGGCGGATAGCTACGAGTTCTCGCGCCTGTGGACCTTTGCCAATTATACCGGCACGGAAGGCGCAAGCTCCGTTTGGCCCACGGCCGTTTCCGGCTTCATGGCCTTCAGCGTCGGTTTGCTTCTGCCGATCTATACCATCACCGGCTACGATGCCTCGGCGCATACCTCGGAAGAAACCACCAAGGCTGCCCATTCGGTGCCGTCCGGCATGGTTTCGTCGGTGCTTTGGTCCGGCATCTTCGGGTGGCTGTTTCTCAGCGCCTTCATCCTCATGGTGCCAAACATGGACGATGCCGCCAAGCAGGGCTGGAACGTGTTCTTCTGGGGCATGGATGCCCAGGTGAATCCGGTGGTGAAGAACATTCTGTACGTTGCAATCTTCATCTCGCAGTTCCTGTGCGGCCTGGCCACGGTTACCAGCGCATCGCGCATGCTCTTCGCCTTCTCGCGCGACGGCGGCATCCCGGGCGCATCCGCGGCCCTCGCCAAGGTGAGCAAGGCACACCGCGTGCCGGTGGCATCCATCTGGGTGTCGTCCCTCCTCTCGGTGATCTTCGTGTGGTTCACCTCGGCGATCACCATTGCGGGCACGCCCGCCTACTCGATCGTCGTATCCTGCACCGTGATCTTCCTGTTCCTGTCGTTCGTCGTGCCGATCGCGCTCGGCCTGTTCACGATCGGCGGCAAGAAATGGCCGGCGATGGGGCCGTGGAACATGGGGATCGCCACCTACAAGGTGGTTGCCGTGCTCGCGATCTTCGCCATGGCCTTCATGTTCTTCATCGGCATCCAGCCGCCGAACGACTGGGCACTCGAAATCACGGTCGGTTTTGTCCTGGTTTCGATCGTCATCTGGTTTGCCTTCGAGAATCGCCGGTTCCAGGGCCCGCCGATCGGCGACATGGTCGCCAAGCGTCAGGCCGCAATCCGCGCGGCGGAAGCAGCAGTCGGCGAAACCGGCTCCTGAACGCTGCGATTCGACTAACGGAAACGGTCGGCCGATCCCCCCCCAGGATCGGCCGACATGTTCTTCCCAATCCGAATTTCTTCTCAATCCGAATACTGAACAAACCAAGGAGATACCGACCATGCTTGGCAAACGACTGGCGGGAAAGAGCACGCTCGTTTCCGGCGGCGCCAGCGGCTGCGGCGCCGCGGCGGTCCGTCTGTTCGCGGCGGAAGGAGCGCATGTCACCGTTGTCGACCGCCAGACCGATCTCGGGCGAAACCTCGCCGCTGAAATCGTGGCGGGCGGCGGCAAGGCGGTATTCGCCGAGGCCGATGTTTCCAGCGCCGATGCGGTCAAGGCGGCGGTCGCCATTGCCACCAAGGCATTCGGCCCGCCGACCAAACTGTTCAACCATGCCGGTTCGATCGTCGTGAAGCCGTTTCTGGAGACCACCCAGGCCGACTACGACTGGTTGATGAACGTCAATGTGCGTTCGATGTTTCTGATGACCCAGGCCGTGCTGCCCGGAATGCTGGCGGCCGGCGGGGGCGCGATCGTCTGCACGTCGTCGATTTCGGCGGTCGCGGCAACGCCGATGGAGGTGCTGTACGACACGACCAAGGGCGCCGTGCACATGTTCGCGCGTGCGATTGCCGTGGAATTCCGCGACCGCGGTGTCCGCTGCAACGCGGTTTGCCCCGGCTTTATCCGCACGCCGCACGGCATGCGTGAGGTCGAAGCCCTGACGAGGCTGGGCGTCGATGCGTCGGAAGCCGCGATGAAGGCACAGCAGGGCCGGATGTGCGAGCCGGAAGAAGTGGCCAGCGCGGCGCTGTTCCTGTTGAGCGACGAAGCCAGCTTCGTCAACGGCGCACAGCTGTTCGTCGACAACTGCTTCACGGCAGTCTGAGGCGGAGGCGGACCAGCCCGGCGCCGCGACCCTATGCGGACTCCGGGAAAAGTGCGCCGAGCCCCTCGGGCGTCGCGCGCGCGATGCCGCGTTCGGTAATCAGGCCGGTGACGAGGCGTGCCGGGGTGACGTCGAAGGCGGGGTTGGCGGCGGTGCTGCCTTGCGGCGTCACCGTGACGGTGGCCAGCCTGCCGTCGACGCCACGTCCGGTGACGGTCTCCACCTCGGCGGCGGCACGCTCCTCGATCGGAATTTCGCGCAGGCCATCGCGCACCGACCAGTCGATGGTCGGCGAGGGCAGCGCCACATAGAACGGCACGCCGTTGTCATGCGCCGCCAGCGCCTTCAGATAGGTGCCGATCTTGTTGGCGACATCCCCATCGGCTGTCACCCGGTCGGTGCCGGTGATGACGATGTCGACTTCGCCATGCTGCATCAGGTGGCCACCGGCATTATCGGCGATGAATGTATGGGGCACGCCGTGCTGGCCCAGTTCCCACGCCGTCAGCGCACCCTGTACGCGCGGGCGGGTCTCGTCGACCCAGACATGCACATCGATCCCCGCCTCGTGCGCCAGATAGATCGGCGCCGTGGCGGTGCCCCAGTCGACGGTGGCGAGCCAACCGGCGTTGCAATGCGTCAGGACGTTCACGCGTCCGCCCTGCTTGCGCGCCGCGATGTCGCGGATCAGGCCGAGCCCATGCTCGCCGATGGCGCGGTTGATGGCCACGTCCTGGTCGCAGATCGCCGCGGCCTCGGCCCAGGCCCGCGCGGCCCGTCCGGCGGCCTCCAGATTTCCCAGGCAGGCGCCGACGCGGGCCAGCGCCCAGCGCAAATTCACCGCCGTCGGCCGGGTCTTGCCCAGGATATCCAGCGCCCGCGCCAGGCCGGCATCGGAGGGGTCCTCGCGCATCGCCAGCGCCACGCCATAGGCGGCGGTGGCGCCGATCAGCGGGGCGCCGCGCACCTGCATGACGCGGATGGCATGCGCCGCCTCGACCATGGTCGCCAGGCGCAGCACCGCGAATTCATGCGGCAGGCGCGTCTGGTCGATGATCTCGACCGTACGTCCGTCGGCGTGCGGCCAGATGGAGCGATAGGGTTTGCCGTCGATCTTCATGCGACGTTAGATAGCCGGGCCGGCGTCTCAGGGCAATGCCGTGATGCCACCATCGACGATCAGTTCGGTTCCGGTAATGAACCCGGCCTTGTCGGACAACAGAAATACGATGGCATCGGCAATGTCTTGCGGTTCGCCGACCCGGCCGAGCGGGACGTAGTCGGCGGCCTTTTGCACGGCGTCCGGATTGCCCGCGAAATGCGGCTGCATCGGCGTGCGCACCTGCCCCGGCAGAACCGAGTTGGCGCGAATCCCTTCGCCGGCGTACTGGATGGCGATCGACTTGGTCAGGGCGATCACGCCAGCCTTGCTGGCCTGATAGGCATCCTGTGGCGCGGGATCGCCGCGCAGGCACTGGATGGTGGCTATGTTGACGATCGAACCGCCGCGCCGCGCCCGCATTTTCGGGATCGCCGATTTCAGGGTCAGCACCATGGCTTTCAGATTGATGTCCATGACCCGGTCCCAGATTTCCAGGTCGATATCGACGGCGCCGACGTCACGGCCGCGCCACAAGACGCCGGCGCCATTGACCAGATGATCGATGCGCGGCAGGTCGGCGAATATGCGCAAAACGAATTCCGGATCGGTCACATCGCCCTGCGCGAAGCGGGCGCTGCCCGGTCCGGCCGGCAGACGCGCCGGTGGCTTCAGATCCACCAAGACAACCGTGGCGCCTTCGGCAACCAGCATTTCCGCGGTCGCATAGCCGATGCCGCCGCCAGCACCCGTGACGACGGCGACGCGCCCCTCGAACTGTCCCATATCCGCCCTCTTGCCCGCCGGTTGCGAAGGGGATCATTGCAGCAGGAATGCGAGGCGCCTGGCAAGCGGCCTCGTGAAAGAAGGGATCAGTCGGCCGGCTCGCCGGTGCGCTGTTCCTGCCTGGCCAGGCCCAGATAAGCGCGGTTCGGGCAGAATTCCGGGGCTTCCGCGGCGCTTTCGCCGCCCTCCAGCCAATGGGCGCATTGATCCTTGCTCTTGCACACCGTGCAGATCCGTCCGGCGGTCGGCAGATGCATGGCGAGGCCGGAATCGGCGATTCCCTCGACCGATACGCCCACCCGTTCCGCCATGCGCGGGAACAGGAGCGCGCGGCCTGCGGGCAGATAGCGCTTCACCGCCAGGCTGAGGCCCCAGAGCATGAGACCGAGATAGGCCAGACCGAACACCAGAACGACGATTTCCATGACATGTGCCCCTTCGCCAAGGACCAGCCTGCCCGGTCCATGCGGAACAATGTGCCACTTAGCGGAACGGCGTTCCTTGATTTAAGTCAATTCACAAATCGCCTCTCAAGGCATCGCGCTACCGCCATTGGCGCCGAGGATCTGGCCGGTGATGAAGCTGCCGCCCGGGCCGGCCAGCAGCATGGCCAGCGGCGTTATCTCATCGACGCGGCCAACCCGGGCGAGCGGAATCTGTTCTTCCGCGGCGCGGGTCTCGGGAGTCATGCTGGCAAGGCTGAGCATGTCGGTATCGACCGGGCCGGGGGCGATGGCATTGACCAGGATGGCAGGCGCGAATTCCAGCGCCCAGGATCTTGTCAGCGCGTTGATCGCGCCCTTTGACGCGCAATAGGTGGAAAAGCCGGCGCGCCCGAGAAAGCTGAGATCAGAGGAGACATTGATGACGCGCCCGCCCGTGCCCTGCGCGACCATCCGGCGGATGCCCTCGCGGCCGACCAGAAAGGTGCCACGCAGATTGATGTCCATCAGCCAGTCGAAATCGGCGCCGGTCATGTCCAGCAACGGCTTTTCCTGCAGCACGCCGGCATTGTTCACCAGAATGTCGAGCCCGCCGAGCCGCCGGGTCGTCTCGGCGACCAGCGCGACCGCCTCGCCCTCGTCGCCGACATTGGCGCGGATCGCATGCGCCGTCCCGCCGGCCGCCACGATCGCGCGGACCGCGTCCTCCGCCTCGCCGGCGCCGCGATTGTAATTCAGCACCACGGCGGCGCCTTCCGCCGCCAGCGCCTCGGCGATGCCACGACCGATACCGCGCGAGGCGCCGGTGACCAGCGCCCGCTTGCCTTCTAGAACCCCCATCAGCTCATTACCTCTCCACGATCCACATTAAGGGCCTGGCCGGTGATATTCGCCGCCGCGTCCGAGGCCAGGAACAGATACGTCGCGGCGATATCGGCCGGCTCCATCAGCCCGTCGAGCGACTGGGCCGCAAGAATTTCATCCAGCGCTTCTTCTTCGGTCTTACCGGCCGCCGCCGAGACCAGCTTCAGCGATCGCATCGCCGCCTCGGTCCGCACCCAGCCGGGGCAGATCGCGTTCACGGTAATGCCCCGCGACCCCAATTCCTTCGACAGCGAGCGCATGAAGCCCAGATTGGCGTGCTTGCTGGCGCAATAGGCGGCAAACCCGGCAACCGCCGTGCGACCCCAGATCGAAGCGGTGACGATGATCCGCGCGCCACGCCCCATCTTCGGTACGGCGGCCCGGGTCACGTACCAGGTGCCCATGACATTGATGTCGATGATGCGGCGAAAGGATTCGTCGGTCTCAGAGGTAGCGCCGACGACCGGCGTCATGCGTTCGTATCCGGCATTGTTGATCAGCACATCGATGCGGTCGATGCCGGCGAACGCCCGATCGACCGCGGCCGGATCGGCGATATCGCAGCGAATGGCGCGCACCGCGCGTCCGCATTCGGCCGACAGCACAGCCGCGGCTGCATCGATCTCGTCGCCCTCGGAAAGGATGGTCACGTCCGCGCCGGCATTGGCGAAGCCCTGCGCCACGCCATAGCCAATGCCGCGACTGGCCCCGGTCACCAGGACCGTCTTGCCGGAAAAATCGAACCCGACGGGCATGGTCCTACGCCCCCGCCGCCGAGGTATGCGGAGATTCACGGCGCGACGCGGTTGCCTGCGGATTCGCGTTGGGCCCAAACATCGCATCACTCCTCAATTCGCTCGTATTTCTTCCGAGGCCGGCTGGCGCGTCGCGCATGATCGTTTCGCGCGGTATCGTGCCATAGTCAAGCGCGCTGAGCACGTCTTCCGTAGTTCTTCCACTGGAATCCAGGCGGCCGGAACGCCGCCGCGGCAAATTGGCGCATATCGCGGGATTGCGTCCAATTTGAGCGAGATCAAATACGTTTTTTACTATTTGTTTACGATGTATTTGTCCGGTCGGGCGCTGAAGGGCTGGACAGTTCATTTGGGGGACAGCGCGTCCGTGGCGAGTAACCGAGATCTCTTCAAGGGTCGGGGAGATCCACAAAAATCAACCTGTTCATAAAAATGTCTGGATCGCCCCACTGCGTAACGATGGGGAAAGGACGACCACTATGACGTATCTAAGCAGACTGTTAACGGCAACGGGTCTGGCTGCTGCAAGCATCGGGTTGTTTGTCATTGCCGGGACCGGCCCGGCCCAAGCAAACGGCTTCGGTCTCGGCATCACCGGCAGCCCGCACGATTTCTCGGCCGCGACCTGGAACTTCCGCGGCGAGATTTGCCGGACCTGCCACGTGCCGCATGACCACAACCGGGCACAGCAGCTCTTCACCAACGGTTTGTTGTGGAACCACCAGGTCAGTTCGGTAACGTACACGATGTACGATAACGCCTGGTCCTCGACGCTGAACAATACCCAATCCCCACAGCCCGATGGCGTCGCCAAGCTGTGTCTGGGATGCCATGACGGTTCCGTCGCTCTCAACCAGTTTGACAGCAACGCCGCCCTCACTCGGCCAGATCCGGCCGTGTTCATCAACGAAGTCGACGCGGGCGCCCAGATTCCGGGTGCACTTAATGCCGGCGACCTGCGGGGCACTCACCCGATTTCGATCGCGTATAACGGTGGCGATCTCGGGTTGAACCCGGAATCCACCGCGATGGGCACGAGCGGAACCATCGCCGACGTGCTTGACGGCGGCAAGGTCCAGTGCTCGTCCTGCCATGACGTGCATGACGGCACCGAAGCAGTGGCCGGCACCCATCTGCTCCGCGTCAATCAGGCCGCCGCCACGGGTACGGCGTCCGGGCTTTGCCTGACTTGCCACAACAAGTAAGGCCGGCGAGACAGGGGTTACCTCCACACCGGGGAGGGGGGCTTCGGCCCCCCTCTTTCGTTGCCGGAATATCGCTCCGGAATCCGGATGGAACCGGCCTACGGCCGTCATTTATTGATTGAGGTCAACGCTTTGGCCCGCAAATTCTGGGATTCTTCTTGCGGGCTCCATGAGAGCGGAACAACACGCTGGACAGAGGAGATTTCCGGCCATGGTATTTCTGGGGATCAAAGGACGATCGTTTCGCGGTTTCTTTCGGGGCGCCGCGGCACCGCTCGGTTTCCTGTTTCTGTCCGCCTGCGCCAGCGGGACACATGAGGATACAGGGCCGATCTTCTATCCGTCACTGCCCGAGTTGCCGCATCTGCAATTCCTGACAACGATCAACACGGCGAAAGACATCGGTGGCGATGGCTCCGGCTTCTCCCTGTTCGGCTCGAAAGAGAATGTCCCGGGATTTGTCAGACCCTTCGGCGTTTCGCATGGGAAGGGAAATATCTACGTCGCCGATCCAAGCCAGGGGGCAATCGTGACCGTCGATCTGGCCGCGAGGAAATTCGATATCGTCCAGGAAACCACGGGCGGGCCGTATCGCAGCCCGATGGATGTCTTCGTCGCGGCAGATGGCTACAGATACATCGCCGATTCCGATCGCGAACAGATTATCGTTCTGGATGAAACCGGAAAGTTCAGCCGCACCTACGGCAAGAAAGGACAATTTCGACCGCTGTCCGTCGCCGTGGAGGGTGACCGGGTTTATGTCTGCGACGTGCAGGATAACGAAATCGAGGTGCTGGACCGGCAGACCGGCGAGGCTGTCTCCAGGATCGGCAGCAGGGGCACCGACGACGGACAATTCCAGTGGCCGACCCGCGTGACGCTCGGCTCCGCCGGCGACATCTTCGTCACCGACTTCCTGAACTTCCGAATCCAGCAATTCGACCGCGACGGAAAATTCGTGAAGGCTATCGGTGAACTGGGGACCTTCCCGGGTGCGACGCCGCGCCCCAAGGGCATCGCGGTCGACCGGGACGGCCATCTCTACGCCATAGACGGCGCCTTCGAACTGGTCCAGGTTTTCGACACGCGCACGGCCGAAGTCCTCATGGGCTTCGGCAAGTTCGGGCCGAAACCGGGAAGTTCCTGGCTGCCGGCCGGTGTCGATCTCGATTACGACAACCTCGGCTATTTCTCCAAGTTCGTGGACAAGAATTTCCGCGCCAAATATCTCGTCTATGTCGTCAATCAGGCAGGATTCCAGAAGCTGAACGTCTATGCCTTCGGCGACTGGATCGGCCCACCGCCGAAAGGCGCCACCGAACCGGCGGCGTCCGGGAGCTAGGGCAATATCCGATCCAACGGAACCGCGCCGGTTCCGTTGGATCGGATAAAGCTGCTCTATGCTGTCGCCACACCGTCGGCCGCGGACAGGAATTCGTGGCGCACGGCGGCGGCGATGTCGCGCCGGTACTGCTCGGCGATAATGCGCCCCTTCTCCACCGTCGCGGCGGCGGCCGAGACCAGCGCGCCCGATTCCGGCACCCAGTGGCGATGCGGCGGCCACATATCGTAAGGCGGCGCCGCCACCGACGGATTGTCGGGAATGCGGTCGGTGCGGACCAGATGCGGATAATAATGCATCATCATCGAGGTCTCGATGACCGCCGCGTGCTCAAGCTCGATGCCGGGATAGCCGTCGGGAAACAGCCTGGCCAGCGTTTCCGGCGTCAGGAACGACCAGTGCTGCAGGCACATGACCTTGAGGCCGGTCTCACCCAGTTCGCGCATCGCCAGGTCGATGCCTTCGTTCAGGAACCACAGATTCTCGTAATTGCCATCCAGCACGCAGATGCGGCGGATCCCGTGGCGCACGAATTCGCGGATCACGTCGCGCAGCACCGCGGTCAGCGTCGCACCGTCCAGACCGGTGCTGCCGGGGAAGAACGGCCCGCCGGCGGAACGCGTGTAGGACTTGTAGCCATAGGGAATTGCGGGGGCGACCATGCCTTCCACCTGGCGCGCGATATCCAGCGCGATGGCCGTGGGCAGCAGATGGTCAACGCCCAGCGGCAGGTGCGGCCCGTGCTGTTCCAGTGCCCCGGTCGGAATGAAGGCGACGGCACCGGCCTTGACCCTTGCGTCGAATTCCGGCCAGGTCATGTCCGCCATCAGATGGGGATCGGGCTTGTTCGCCATGCTCAACCCTCGTCCTCGTGTTCGGCACCCTGCTCGCGCATCAGGCGCATGATGTGGCGTTCCATCTCGGCATAGCCGGGGACGGTCAGCATGTCCTCCTTGCGGCGAACCCGCGTCCCGCCCTTGAAATCGGTCGTCATGTCCTCGAGCACGGTCCCGGGATGGCGCGAGATGAAGACGATGCGGTCGCCCAGAAACAGCGCCTCCTCGATGTCATGGGTGACCATGACCACCGTGGTCTGCGTCGAGTCCATGATCGACACCATCAGTTCCTGCATGTTCCAGCGGGTTTCGGCGTCCAGCGCCCCGAAGGGTTCGTCCATCAGCAGCAGGCTGGGACTGTTGGCCAGCGTGCGCGCGATGGCGACGCGCTGCTTCATGCCGCCGGAAAGCTGCTTGGGATAGGCGTCGCGAAACCGGGTCAGCTTCACCAGGTCGATGAAATGCGCCGCCCGCTCGCGCCGCTCGGCCACCGGAACGCGGTTCAGCTTCATGCCGTATTCGACGTTCTGGCCTACCGTCAGCCAGTCGAACGATGTGTAGCTCTGGAACACCATGCCGCGTTCGCGGTCGGGCCGCAGGATTTCGTGTCCGTCGAGCCGCAGCACCCCCGTCGTGGGATCCTCCAGCCCGGCGATCATGCGCAGCACGGTCGACTTGCCGCAACCCGACGGGCCCAGCAGCACGCAGAACTCGTTCTCGTGGACGGCGAAACTGACGTCGCGGACCGCCTGGATGACCCGCCCGCCGGTGCCGACGAAGGATTTTCCGACGCCTTCGGCCGACAGCTTGACCACGCTGGCGCTCATCGCGCGTTCTCCTCGATATAGGGGAACAGCAGCCGGTGGACGACGCGGAACAGATAGTCGAACAGCAGGCCGAGAATGCCGATCACCAGGATGCCGGCGATGATCTGGTCGGTATGCAGGAACCGTTTTGCGCGCATCATCATGGCGCCGATGCCGTTGGTCGAGGCGACGATCTCGGCGATCACCAGATAGGTCCAGCTGACCGCCAGCATCTGGCGCATGGCGACGACCACGTTCGGCAGCACCGCGGGCACCACCACCGTCCACAGCACCTGCCAGCGATTGCCGCCCAGCGTCAGCGAGGTCTCGATCAGTTCAAGACGGACACCGCGGGTATGATCCATGACGAGCGTAATCAGGAAGAACACGACGCCGATGAACAGAAGGGCCAGCTTCGGCGCGTCGCCGGTGCCGAACCACATCAGCAGGATCGGGATGAAGGAGGGCGCCGGCAGGTAGCGCCAGGCCGAGACGAAGGGATTGAAGAAGGATTCGACGCTCTTGAACGCGCCCATCACGATGCCCAGCGGCACCGCCAGCGCGCAGGCCGCGGCGAAGCTGACGACCACGCGGTAGATACTGACCGCGATGTCGCCGAGAAATCCCTGCTCGGCGATCAGTTCGACCAGCGCCGCCACCACCTTCTGCGGCGGCGGCACCAGCAGTTCCGAGACCATGCCGGACAGGTCGGAAACGATCCAGGCGCAGAAGAAGATCAGCCAGCCGGCGACGCCCAGCCCGACCGCAACGTGGGACGGAATGGGCTTTCTGTAGTCGAACCACCGCCACCGGCGGCTCTCGGTTTCCGGATTCTTCATGCTGTCGGTCCTGGCGGAACAGGGCACTGGCTCGTCCCGCGAAATTCAAAGACTTGAAAGACCCCGGCGGCCGCGTTGCGCCACATGGCGCGGGCGGCCGCCGGGGGCAAATCGACCTACTTCCGCGCGGTAATGGACTGGCGGAAACCTTGCTTGACCAGGTCGCCCATCAGCGAGCAGTCGATGCCCTTCGACGGGTCCTGCATCTCCTTCATGACACCCAGCTTGACCCACCATTCGTTGGTGGTCTTGACCGATTGCTGGAAGCCGGCATGCTTGCCGAAAGGCGGCTCGCCGTCCAGCACGCCGCAGAACTGCGCCGCTTCGTTGAAATCGAACATGTAGTTGCCGCCGAGGAAGTCCTTGCCGTTGGTGCCGATGACGTATTCAACGTCGGTCAGCGGCCACTGCAGGTAGTCGGCGATGAACTGGTTCATCTCCGGCGTATGGTCGTGCCAGTACTGCAACGCCATCCAGCGCGCCTTCAGCAGATCGACCGCGGCCTTGCGATGGTTCTTGATAAAGTCCGTGTTCATGTAGATCGAATCGCCGAACAAACCCATCTTCCGGTAGGTATCCATCG
>JAHELM010000373.1 GCA_024644185.1 Rhodospirillales bacterium
GGCCGGGCCGGACGCCGCCGCCGCCGCCGCCATCGCCCGGCGCTATCTGGCGGCGGAGCTGGATGCCGCCGAAGGCGAAGCGAAGCAAGCGAACCAAGACAGGCACGCGAATCGAGCGCTGCTGCCGCAACAAGCGAAACAAGCGAACCTCAAAAACGAAACGGAGCGAACCAGATGACCACCCGGCGCGAGGCGGATTTCGTGATCGTGGGGGCCGGCTCGGCCGGCTGCGCCCTGGCCTTCCGGCTGTCCGAGGGCGGGCGCCATTCGGTGCTGGTGATCGAACATGGCGGCAGCGATGCCGGGCCGCTGATCCAGATGCCGTCGGCGCTGTCCTATCCGATGAACATGAAGCGCTATGACTGGGGCTATCGCACCGAGCCGGAGCCGCATCTGGGCGGGCGTCGCCTCGTGGTTCCGCGCGGCAAGGTGGTCGGCGGGTCGTCGTCGATCAACGGCATGGTCTATGTGCGCGGCCATGCCGGCGACTACGACCACTGGGAGGAACAGGGGGCGGCCGGCTGGGGCTATCGCCACGTGCTGCCCTATTTCCGGCGGATGGAAGACTCGCATGACGGCCAGGACGGCTGGCGCGGCGCCGGCGGGCCGCTGCACGTGGTGCGCGGGGCGCGGCGCAATCCGCTCTACCAGGCCTTCGTCGACGCCGGGCGCGAGGCCGGATACCAGGTGACGGCCGATTACAACGGCGAGAAGCAGGAAGGCTTCGGCGCCATGGAGATGACGGTCTGGCGCGGCCAGCGCTGGTCGGCCGCCAATGCCTATCTGAAGCCGGCGCTGAAGCGGCCGAACGTGTCGCTGCTGCGCGGCCTGGCGCGGCGCGTGGTGTTCGAGGGCAGGCGGGCGGCCGGGGTGGAGATCATGCGCGGCGGCGCGGTGGAGGTGGTGCGGGCGCGGCGCGAGGTGATCCTGGCCGCGTCCTCGATCAATTCGCCGAAGCTGCTGCTGCTGTCGGGCATCGGGCCGGCGGCGGACCTGGCGCGGCACGGCATCCCGGTGCTGGCCGACCGGCCGGGCGTCGGCGCGAACCTGCACGACCATCTCGAACTCTACATCCAGATGGAATGCCTGCGGCCGGTCAGCCTGAACGGCCGGCTGGGCCTGTTCTCCAAGGCGCTGATCGGGGCGGAATGGCTGTTCCGGCGCTCGGGGTTGGGCGCCACCAACCATTTCGAGAGCTGTGCCTTCATCCGCTCGGCCGCCGGGGTGAAATATCCCGACATCCAGTATCACTTCCTGCCGGCGGCGATCCGCTACGATGGCAAGTCGCCGGCCGATACGCACGGCTTCCAGGCGCATGTCGGGCCAATGCGCTCGCTGTCGCGCGGGCATGTGCGGCTGCGCTCGGCCGACCCGGCGGACGACCCGTCGATCCTGTTCAACTACATGTCGCGGCCGGAGGACTGGGAGGATTTCCGCCGCTGCATCCGGCTGACCCGCGAGATCTTCGGGCAGCAGGCCTTCCGCCCCTATGCCGGGCGCGAACTGGCGCCGGGCGCGCATGTCGACAGCGACGAGGCGCTGGACGATTTCATCCGCGGGTCGGTGGAGAGCGCCTTCCATCCCTGCGGCACCTGCCGCATGGGCGCGGCCGGCGATCCGGCGGCGGTGGTCGATCCGGAATGCCGGGTGATCGGCGTGGAGGGGTTGCGCGTCGCCGACAGCTCGATCTTCCCGCGGGTCACCAACGGCAACCTGAACGCCCCCTCGATCATGACCGGCGAGAAGGCCGCCGACCACATTCTCGGCGCCGGCATGCTGGCGCCCTCCAACCAGGAACCGTGGATCCATCCCGACTGGCAAAATGCGCAAAGATGACACGCCCGGATGCGTCAAAATGCGTAAAGCGCAAATTAAGGGGGTGTTAAGCACGCCCTGCTAGCCTTTGCCCCAACGCCGCGCGGAACGGCGGAAAACCGCGACGGAAGGACGCCAGGATGCTGAGGCTCTTGAACCTTATGAACATGCGCTCGGCCGGCACCGCCATGGCCGCCGCGCTGACCGTGCTGGCCGTGATCGTCATTCTGATCTCGCTGCTGACCGCCGCCGGCGTCGGAAATCTGCGGGAATCCTGGCGCGTCTATGACACCACCGTCGCCTCCAAGAGCGACATCCTGGCCGAGATCCGCGGCCGGCTGGGTTATGGCGGCATGATCTATCAGTTCAAGAATGTCATGCTTTATCAGCGCGATACCGACATCGCGCGGACCGGGCAGGATGTCGACGCGATATTCCGTCTGATCGATTCCTACCGGGAACTGGGCGCCGGCGAGGCCGAGCAGGCGGCGCTGGCCAGCCTTCGCCAGGTCGTATCGAAATACGCCTCGGCGCTGCAGCCGGTCATCCGCATGGCGCGGGACGGCGCCGACGCGGCGAAGATCGACGCCGCCCTGGCGATCGACGACGCCCCGGCCCTCGCGGCGCTCGATCTTCTGGCGCGAAACCTGCGCGACGAACGCAAGGCGGCGGCGGACGGTATCTATGTGTCGGCGGACAGCCTGCGAATCTTCGTGCAGAAATCGGTGTCCGCCATCGCCGGCCTGCTGGTCGCGGTGGTCGCCAGCTTCCTGTATGCCAACCGGCGCTGGCTGGTGCAGCCGATGCTGGCGCTGTCCGGCGCCATGCGCGACCTGGCCGACGGCAACGTCGAAACGCAGGTACCGGTCACCGGCCGCGGCGACGAGCTGGGCGACATGGCCCGGGCGGTTCTGGTCTTCAAGGACAGCATGGTTCGCAATCGGCAACTCCAGGACGATCAGGACCGGGAACGCGGGGCCAGGGAACAGCGCGCCGCCAGGGTCGCCGAGTTGATAACGGGATTCGACGGCGGCGTGGGCGGTGTGCTGCGCACCGTGGCCGCCGCGGCGACCAATCTCGACGAGACCGCACGGGAAATGGCGGCGAACGCGGAACAGACCGCCGGCCAGACGGCGGTTGTCGCCTCGGCCTCCGGCCAGGCGACGGCCAGCGTGCAGACCGTGGCCACCGCGGCGGAACAACTTTCCGCCTCGATCGAGGAGATCGGGCGCCAGGCCGACCAGTCGGCCCGGATCGCCGACGGCGCCGTCCGCGAGGTCGAGGCGACGACCGGCGCCATGCGGGGCCTGACGGAAGCGGCGGGCCGGATCGGCGACGTGGTGACCCTGATCGGCAAGATCGCCGGGCAGACCAACCTGCTGGCGCTGAACGCCACGATCGAGGCCGCGCGCGCCGGCGAGGCCGGAAAGGGCTTCGCCGTGGTCGCCCAGGAAGTGAAAAACCTGGCCAATCAGACCGCCAGGGCGACCGAGGAAATCGCCGGGCAGATCGCCGCCGTGCAGCAGGAGGCGGGCGGGGCCGTATCCGCCATCCAGCGTATCCGCCGGGTGATCGCCGATATCAGCGATATCTCGACAACGATCGCCGCCGCGGTCGAGGAACAGGGCGCGTCAACCCAGGAAATCGCCCGCAACGTCCAGCAG
>JAHELM010000022.1 GCA_024644185.1 Rhodospirillales bacterium
GCTATTCATCGACGACACCCCGGCGATCAGCGTATCGACCATGCGGACCCGCTCGCGCCGCCTGAAGCGCCAGCAGGGACTGGATCTGATCATCGTCGACTATCTGCAATTGCTGCAGGGTTCACCCGGACGGCGGCAGGAAAACCGGGTACAGGAAATCTCGGAGATCACGCGCGGCCTGAAGACACTGTCGAAGGAGTTGGCGGTTCCGGTGATCGCGCTGTCGCAGCTCAGCCGTCAGGTCGAGAACCGTGAAGACAAGCGCCCGCAGCTTGCCGATCTTCGCGAGTCAGGCTCGATCGAGCAGGACGCTGACGTTGTCATGTTCATCTTCCGCGAGGAGTATTATCTGGAGAAGGCCGAGCCGATCCGCGGCGTCGACGAGAAATCGGACA
Organism: Rhodospirillales bacterium; assembly: GCA_024644185.1. Lineage (GTDB taxonomy): Bacteria > Pseudomonadota > Alphaproteobacteria > UBA8366 > JADFVY01 > JAHELM01. The sequence goes on from JAHELM010000022.1 coordinate 396, forward strand.
AGTTCGAGGAGCGGCATGCGCACTGGCAGGCACGGCGCGCCGAAGTCGCGAATACCGCCAGCGTCATCATCGCCAAGCAGCGCCACGGACCGGTCGGCACCATCGACCTGTATTTCGACGGCGCGCTGACCCGGTTCGGCGACCTGGACCGGCAGCATGGCGGCGACGACGGACTCTAAAACAGGATCCATGCAAACGGGCTCGCGTCTCGCGATGCCGTTTGCAGGGGATATTGCGTTGGGCCGCCGATGACGCAAATCGCCGAAACAGGCCCCGTACACGGTGGCGGCGTGCTGACCGTGGATCTGGACGCCATTGCGGCCAATTATAGCATTCTGGCCGGCCACGCGCCCGGCTGCGAGGCGGCCGCCGCGGTCAAGGCCGACGGCTATGGGCTGGGGCTGGGTCCGGTTGCGCGCACACTCTGGGCCGCCGGGTGCCGCAGTTTTTTCGTGGCCACGGCGGATGAGGGTATCGCGCTGCGCGCCCTGCTGAACCAGGCGACGATCGCCGTGCTCAGCGGCCTGATCGCCGCGCCCTTGGGGCTGTTCCGCGAATACCGGCTGCTGCCCGTGCTCAACGATCTCGGGCAGGTCGCCACCTGGGCGCAATATTGCCGCGACACCGGGACCTTGCCGGCGGCCCTGCATCTCGATACCGGCATGGCGCGGCTTGGCCTGACCCCGGCCGAGACAGCCACCCTGGCGGCCGAACCGAACCGGTTGGACGGCTTCGACCTGCGCTGGATCGTCAGCCACCTGGCCTGCGCCGACCAGCCGGAACACCCGCTCAACGCCGTCCAGCACGACGCATTTGCCGGGGCGCTGGCGCGGCTGAAGCCGGCACCCGCCAGCCTGGCCGCGTCATCCGGAATTTTCCTCGGTCCGGACTGGCATTTCGACATGGTTCGCCCCGGCGCCGCGCTGTATGGCCTTGCGCCGCAAGCCGGACGCCCGAACCCGATGCGACCAGTGGTTCAATTGCAGGTAAAAATCCTGCAAATCCGCGACGTTGACACCCCCCAGACCGTTGGATATGGTGCCGCGCACCGCTTCGCCGTGCCGGCCCGCGTGGCCACCGTGGCGGCTGGCTATGCGGATGGCTGTCTGCGCAGTCTCAGCGGGCGGGGAACCGCCCATATCGGCGATATCGCCGTTCCCCTTGTGGGCCGAGTGTCGATGGATCTGATGACCCTGGATGTGACTCAGGCCCCGGCGGCCAGACCTGGCGACATGATCGACCTGATTGGGCCGAATCAGGATGTGGATGCCCTGGCCGCCCGGGCCGGAACGATCGGATACGAAATTCTGACCGCGCTGGGCCGCCGCTATCGCCGCCGCTATCTGGGCGGGGGCGCGTCGTGAACCCGCTGCGCCCGATCGGCGCCGCCTTCCTGCGTTTCCTGGAAGCAACCGGGCGGTTGTCGGAGTTCACCGCGGTTGCCGTCTCGCACTGCGTGCGGCCACCCTTCTACTTTCGGCTGCTGCTGCGGCAGATGATCGAGATCGGCTACTACTCGCTGCCCGTCGTAGGACTCACCACGCTGTTTACCGGCATGGTGCTGGCACTGCAAAGCTACACCGGATTTTCCCGGTTTTCCGCCCAGGGCGCCCTGCCCTATGTCGTTGTGCTTTCCATGACGCGGGAACTGGCTCCGGTCCTGGCCGGGCTGATGGTGGCCGGGCGTATTGGCGCGGCGATGGCGGCCGAAATCGGCACCATGCGTGTCACCGAACAGATCGACGCGCTGGCCACCCTGTCGACCAATCCGCATAAATACCTGATCGCGCCCCGGCTGATCGCCGGGCTGACAATGCTTCCCCTGCTGGTGCTGGTGGGCGACGTGATCGGCGTCTTCGGCGGCTATGTCATCAGCATCTACAAGCTGGGCTTCAACCCGGGTATCTATCTTAAGAGCACCTGGCAACATCTGGAATTCATGGATGTATTCTCGGGCGTGGTGAAGGCCGCCGTGTTCGGCTTCATCGTCGCGCTGATGGGCTGCTACAACGGATACCATAGCCGCGGCGGCGCGCAGGGCGTCGGCGCGGCGACGACCAATGCCGTCGTCTCGGCCTCGATCATGATCCTGATTTCCAACTACATCATCACCGAACTGTTCTTCGCCAAATGAGCGCACCGTCCAACCCCGTGCCGAAGATTCGCATCCGCAACCTGTGCAAGCGGTTCGGCAGCAACGTCGTGCTCGACGGGGTCGATCTGGATATCGCGACCGGCGAGTCAGTGGTGGTGATCGGGGGGTCCGGATCCGGAAAGTCGGTCTTGCTCAAATGCATTCTCGGCCTGCTGGAGCCGGATGACGGAATCATCGAGGTGGACGGGCTGTCGGCAATCGGGTTGGGCGCCGGCGAGCGCGAAGCGGTGAACCGGAAATTCGGTATGCTGTTCCAGAGCGCCGCCCTGTTCGACAGCTTGAAGGTTTGGGAAAACGTGGCGTTCGGCCTGATCCAGGGTGGCCGCATGGACCGCATCCAGGCGCGTGAAATCGCCTTCGCGAAACTGGCCGATGTCGGCTTGAAGGCCGAGGTCGGCGAACTTTGGCCGGCGGAACTGTCCGGCGGCATGAAGAAGCGGGTCGGCCTGGCACGCGCCATCGCCACCACGCCCGAAATCGTCTTCTTCGACGAGCCGACCACCGGCCTCGACCCGATCATGAGCGATGTCATCAACGACCTGATTGCCAAATGCGTCCGCGAGCTGGGCGCGACAGCGCTTTCGATCACCCATGACATGGCAAGCGCGCGAAAGATTTCCGATCGCATCGCCATGCTGTACAAGGGGCGCATCGTCTGGAACGGGCCGACCGCCGAGATCGATCGTTCCGGCAACGACTATGTCGACCAGTTCATCCATGGCCGGGCAGAGGGTCCGATCCGCATGGAAGTCCGCGCACCGTGACCGGAACGGAATCGGCCGCGTCATCGCTACAGCAGGAGATCCACGCCTGACATGGCCCGCAAGGATACGCGATACGTTTGCCAGGCCTGCGGCGCGGTGCATCCGCGCTGGGGCGGCAAATGCGATGCCTGCGGCGAATGGAACAGCATCGTCGAGGAGGTCGCGGAGTCGGCTCTCCCCGGAGCCAAGGGCGCGGCGCGCAAGCGTTCCGCGGGCGGGCGCGCGCTCGAACTGGTGGCGCTGGACGGCAAGGCGCAGATACTGCCCCGCCGGACCACCGGGATCGGCGAATTCGACCGGGTCGTCGGCGGCGGCCTGGTACCCGGTTCGGCCGTGTTGATCGGCGGCGACCCCGGGATCGGCAAGTCCACCTTGCTGTTGCAGGCGGCCGCCGCCCTGGCCGGCGGCGCGCGTACCGCCTATGTCTCGGGCGAGGAGTCGATCGATCAGGTCCGTATGCGCGCCCAGCGGCTTGGGGTCGAGGCGGCGCCCGTTGGCCTGGCCGCGGCAACCGATCTGAACGAAATTCTGGCGACGCTGAACGGGCCGGATGGGCCGGATGTGGTGGTCATCGATTCGATTCAGACGATCTATGCCGACGCCCTGGATTCCGCGCCCGGCACGGTGGCCCAGGTCCGTGCCTGCGCGCAGGAATTGATCCGCGCCGCAAAGCGCCGGGGCTTCACGCTGCTGCTGGTCGGCCATGTCACCAAGGAAGGCACCATCGCCGGGCCGCGCGTGCTGGAGCACATGGTCGACACGGTGCTGTATTTCGAGGGCGAACGCGGCCACCAGTTCCGCATCCTGCGGGCGGTGAAGAACCGCTTCGGCCCGACCGACGAAATCGGCGTCTTCGAGATGACCGGCGGCGGGCTGGCCGAGGTCGCCAACCCCTCGCAATTGTTTCTGTCGGATCGCGAGGAACCGGTTTCCGGCGCCGCGGTCTTTGCCGGAATCGAAGGATCGCGGCCAATGCTGGTCGAAATCCAGGCGCTGGTGGCGCCGTCGCCGCTGGGCACGCCGCGCCGCGCCGTCGTCGGCTGGGACAGCAACCGCCTGTCGATGGTTCTGGCGGTTCTGGAAGCGCGCGCGGGGGTTCACTTTTCCGGCAACGATGTCTATCTGAACGTAGCCGGCGGCCTGCGGATCGGTGAGCCGGCGGCGGATCTGGCGGTCGCGGCGGCGCTGGTTTCGTCGCTGACCGGCCAACCGGTGCCGGCCGGCAGCGTCGTCTTCGGCGAGATCGGCCTGTCCGGGGAGGTTCGCCCGGTGGCGCAGGCGGAAGCCAGGCTTAAGGAGGCCGGCAAGCTGGGATTCCGGCGGGCGCTGACACCGCCATTGCGCAAGTCGGCGGGCGATAGCCGGGCGGCGTCGCCGGAGGCACGGGGATTGCAGGTCCGTGCGCTGGCCGATGTCGGCGAACTTGCGGCATTGTTCATGGACGGTGGCGGGGCCGCGCGGACCCCACGGATCAAGGGAGTTGAGGGGTGATCGTCGACGTTTTCGTCGCTGGCATATTGCTGGTTTCAGGAATCCTGGCGTTCTTCCGGGGTTTCGTGCGCGAGACACTGACTGTCGCCGGCTGGATCGGCGCCGCCCTGGCGACGTATTACGGCTATGCGCCGGTGCGGCCGGCGTTCGCCAGCGTCATCTCGTCCGACCTGATCGCCGATGGCGCCACGATCGGGACGCTGTTTCTGGTTTCCCTGGTGATATTGACCGTCCTCACCCATATCGTTTCCGGCAAGGTGCGCGGCAGCGCCCTGGGCCAGTTGGACAGCGCGCTGGGTTTCGTCTTCGGGGCCCTGCGCGGCGTGGTGTTGATCGCTCTGGCCTATCTCGGCGCGACTGTGTTCTGGGACGAGTCGGACTTTCCGGTATCGGTCGTCGAGGCGAAGACGCTGCCCCTGGTCCGGGTCAGCGCCGATCTTCTGAGCCGGCTGATCCCCGAAGACGCCCTGCCCGCCCGCCACGATGTCGAGAACAGGGTCAACGGCGCCGTCAACAACGCGGTGCAGGGGCTGGCAACGGACAAGCTGGACGAGATGGTCAAGGAAGTCGAAGCCGAGGAACGGCTGCGTCGCCTGACCCAGCCGCAGCCCGAGCAGCCGCCCGCGGCAGAGCAGCCGGCGCCCGATCAACCCGTGCCGCCGCCCAGCTATCCCGACCCGCAGCGCCAGGAAATGCAGCGACTGATCGAGACCACCCAATGACCCAACGAACCGGGGATACCGCGCCAGTGATTGCCACCACCAATCCCTACGACGACGACCATCTGCGCGAGGAATGCGCGGTCTTTGGCATTTACGGCCATGCCGAGGCCGGGGCGCATACCGCGCTGGGGCTGCATGCATTGCAGCATCGAGGCCAGGAGGCGGCGGGAATCGTCACCTATGACGAACCGCAGTTCAACGCCCATCGCGGCCTCGGCCTGGTTGGCGAAATCTTTGCCGATGGCAGGGTTATCGCGCGGCTGAAGGGGCAGTCCGCGGTTGGCCATACCCGCTATTCGACCACCGGGGCACCGCTGCTGCGCAATGTGCAGCCGCTGTTCGCCGAATTCGAGTTCGGCGGCCTGGCCATTGCCCATAACGGAAATCTGACCAATGCGCGCATTCTGCGCAGCGAGATGATCCGCCGCGGCTCGCTGTTCCAGTCGACCACCGACACGGAAATATTCAATCATCTGATCGCGTCCGGTCGGGGCGGCATACTGGAGCGCTTCATCGCCGCACTACGGCGCGTCGAGGGGGCGTATTCGCTGATTGCGCTGACCAAGGACGCGTTGATCGGCGTGCGCGATCCGCGTGGCGTGCGGCCGCTGCAACTGGGTCGCTTGGGCGACTCCTGGATCCTGGCATCGGAGAGCTGCGCCTTCGATATCATCGGCGCCGCGTTCGTGCGCGACATCGAGCCCGGTGAACTGGTGGTCATCGACAAGACCGGGCTGCACAGCCATTTCCCCTTCCCGCGCATCAAGCCGCGTTTCTGCATCTTCGAGTTCATCTATTTCGCGCGTCCCGACAGCGTCGTCGAGGGAACCTCGGTCTACGACGCGCGCAAGCGCATCGGTATGGAACTGGCGCGGGAATCCCCTGTCGATGCCGACGTGATCATTCCGGTGCCCGATTCCGGTGTACCGGCGGCGCTGGGCTATGCGCAGCAATCGGGTATCCCGTTCGAGCTGGGGATCATCCGCAACCATTATGTCGGCCGCACCTTCATCGAGCCGACGGACGAGATCCGCCATCTCGGCGTGAAGCTGAAGCACAACGCCAATTCCGCCTATATCAAGGGAAAGCGTGTTGTTCTGGTTGACGATTCAATCGTCCGCGGCACCACCTCGAAGAAGATCGTCGAGATGGTGCGCAATGCCGGCGCGACCGAGGTCCACATGCGCGTTTCCAGCCCGCCGACGACGAATTCCTGCTTCTACGGCGTCGACACGCCGGAGCGTGACAAGCTGCTGGCCGCGCGCCTCGACCTGGAGGGAATCCGCGCGGCGATCGGCGCCGACAGCGTCGCCTATCTGTCGATTGACGGCCTGTATCGGGCTGTCGGCGAGAACGGCCGGAACGCCGATCAACCGCAATATTGCGACGCGTGTTTTTCCGGCGAATATCCGATCGCGCTGACCGACCAGATGAATAGCGAAGATCCCCCGCAGCTTTCCTTGTTGAAGGAGCTTGGCCGATGACAGCGAACAAGGCCGCCAAGGGCCGGCTGGACGGGCGGATCGCGCTGATCACCGGGGCCAGTCGCGGAATCGGCGCCGCGATTGCCCGCCGCTTCGCCGCCGAGGGCGCGCATGTCGTCCTCACGGCGCGGACAGTGGGTGGCCTGGAAGAGGTCGACGATGCCATTCGCGCCGCCGGCGGCGCGGCGACGCTGGTCCCTCAGGACATCACCGAACTGGCCAGCATCGATAAGCTGGGCGCCGCGCTCTACCAGCGGTTCGGCAAGCTGGACATACTGGTCGCCAATGCCGGATCGCTGGGCACGCTGTCTCCGGTCAGCCATATCGAGCCGAAAGTCTGGGACGAGGCCTTCGCGATCAATGTCACGGCGAATTACCGGCTGATCCGCAGCATGGAGCCGCTGCTGCGCCAGTCCGACGCGGGCCGCGCCATATTCGTGACCACCGGCGCCACCCGCGCGCCGCGGCCCTATTGGGGCGTCTATGGCGCGTCGAAGATCGCGCTGGAACACATCGTGCGCACCTGGGCCGCCGAAATCGTCAAGACCCCGATCCGCGTCAATCTGGTCAATCCGGGGCCGATCCGCACTGCCATGCGCGCCAAGGCCTTCCCGGGCGAGGATCCGAAGACCCTGCGCCATCCCGACGAAATCGCCGGCACCTTTGTCGACCTGGCGGAGACGGCCTGTAGCCGGCACGGCGAAATCGTCGACGCCTGATCGGCCTCACCGCGAGGCCGGACAATGCCGGACGCCTGAAACACCAGTATTTCCGCGATTTTCCCGCGGTCTTTCTGCCCGCGATCGCCGATTCTACCGCCGTTTTCGGGCGCGACCTTCATAGGGGTTTTCGCCCTTGCGCAGATGAATGCGCAACGGCACGCCATCCAGCCCGAAATCGTCGCGCAGGCGGTTGGTCAGGTAGCGCATGTAGGACTCCGGCAGTTCCCCGGCACGCGAACACCAGATGGCAAAGGTCGGCGGCCGCGTCTTGACCTGGGTGGCGTAGCGCAGCCGGATCCGCTTGCCGCCCGCGCCCATCGGCGGCGGGTGCGATTCCGTTGCGGAATACAGCCATTCATTGAGTTTTCCGGTCGATACGCGGCTGCGCCAGATGTCGTATGTGCGCAGCACCGTCTGCAGCAGACGATCGAGATTGCGGCCCTCGAGCGCCGATATGGTGACCAGCGGCACGCCGCGCACCTGGGGAAGCGATTCCTCCAGTTTGCGTTGCAGCCCCGCCATCGCCGCCTTGCGGTCGTCGACCGCATCCCATTTGTTGGCCGCGATGATCAGCGCCCTTCCCTCTTCGACGACCTGACGGGCGATGGTGAGATCCTGCTTTTCCATCGGCGATTCGGCGTCGAGAACCAGCACGACGACCTGGGCGAAGCGGATCGACCGCATTGTATCGCTGCCCGACAGCTTTTCCAGCTTCTCGTCGATGCGGGCCCGGCGCCGCAGACCGGCGGTATCGACCAGCCGAATCTTGCGGCCGGCGAATTCCCAATCGATGGCAATGGCGTCGCGGGTAATGCCCGCCTCCGGCCCGGTCAACAGGCGTTCCTCGCCGAGAAGTTTGTTCACCAGCGTCGACTTGCCCACGTTCGGCCGGCCGACGATGGCCAGTTGCAGGGGTCCGCGCGGTTCGGTGTCCTCTTCCTCGCCCCCTTCCTCGCCCTCTTCCCCGGCTGCCGCCTCGCCCGCGGCGAAATCGGCGTCGTCCTCACCGGCGCTTGTAGCGGGCGCCGCGACGCCGGCTGCACGCGCCTCCTCGGCCTCGCGCGCCTCGACCGCCTCGGCATACGGCAGCAAGGCGTCGAACAGATCGCCCATGCCCTCGCCATGCTCGGCCGACACCGCCACCGGATCGCCCATGCCCAGCGAGTAGGCCTCGATCAGTCCGGGCTCGCCCGCCCTGCCCTCGCATTTGTTGGCGACGACGATGACCGGCGTCTTTCCCTTGCGCAGCAGTGTTGCAAAATGTTCGTCCATCGGCGTCACGCCGGCCCGCGCATCCAGCAGAAACAGCGCCACGTCGGCACGCGAAAGGGCGCGTTCGGTGTGCTTGCGCATCCGTCCGGCCAGTGACTCGGGCGCCGCATCCTCCAGCCCCGCGGTATCGAACAGCCGGAACCGCAACCCGGCGATGCGGCCTTCGCCCTCACGCCAGTCGCGGGTCACCCCCGGCGAATCGTCGACCAGCGCGAGACGCTTGCCGATCAGCCGGTTAAACAGCGTCGATTTGCCGACATTCGGCCGGCCGATGATAGCCACGGTCAGAGTCATATATTGCCAGCGGCGCGACACCACCGGATCGCCCGGTCAGGCGTCGCGCCGCTCTTTCATACAGCTAGAGATTCACGCCTCAGCGATACGCCATCAGCTTGGCGTTATCGGTCTGCAGATAGAGCGTGCCGTCGGCGACAATCGCCGACATGATTTTTTTCGGAACCTTGAACCGCTCCATAACGGTTCCGTCCGCCGGATCGACCGAAATGCCCTGACCGTGTCGACCGATCAAGACCAGCCGGTTGCTGAGCAGAAGCGGGCCGATCCATCGCACGGGCCCCTTGTGTGCCGTCTCGTCCTCGAAGCGGTCGATCTGTACGACCCAGCGCACGCGACCGTCCCTGCGGCCAAGACAGGCCAACTGGTTCTCGTTTCCGAGGATGAACAGCCAATCGCCGCCGATCCATGGCGTATTCACGCCGCCGATATTCCGTTCCCAGGCGCGCGCGCCGGTCCGCAGGTCAATGGCCTCCGTCCGGCCGGAATGGCTGACCGCATAGACCAGACTGCCATCGGTTACCGGCAGTGCCCGGATATCGGCCAATGACGAGGTGGCGTCCTGCCGGCGCACCGCCGCCAGGTTGTCCGACCAATTGGCCCGCCCACTGGCGGCGTTCAAGGCAAAAATTTCACCCGATGAATAGGGCGACAAAACCGTGCCCTCGATTCCGGCGGGAGAGGCGGCGCCAATCAGAGCCGCCGGCTCGGCGAAACCCGTGTGCTGCCATTGCACGACGCCGGTATCGGCGGCCAGCGCCACCGTCTCGTTGTCGACGGTGACCACGAAGATCTGGGCACCCATCACCAACGGCGCGCCACGTACCGGTCCGGCGATCGGTTGCTGCCACAGCAATTTTCCGGTTTCGGCATCGAACGCACCGACTTGGGAAAACCCCGTGGCGGCATAGATTCGCCCGCCATCGAAGGCGATGCCGCCGCCAAATGCCTCGGAGTCGCGCGACGGCGCGGCAAAACTGGTTCGCCACAACCGCTTGCCATCGGCGGCGTCATAGGCGGAAATCGTCGCCTTGGAATCCATCGTGTAAACCCGGCCGCCGGCGGCCACGGGTTCGCTGAGCATGGGCCGGTACCAACCGGCACCGGCGCCGATATCCACCGTCCAGGCAGGCTTGCCCAGCACATTCGGCGCCTCGACATGCCCCAGCGCGTGAAGCGGCCCACCGCCGGCCTGCGCCCAATTGGCGTTCCGGTAGGGCGCGGGCAAAGCCACCGCGATACCGGTAACGCGAGGGTCCGGCTGCAAAGCCCCGTCATAAACGATGACCGGGATACGATCGCCCGGCAGCGGCGGCTCTTCGCTCTCACCAAGCCACGTATCGCAGCCGGTCAGCATGGCCACGCAAGCGACCACGGACGCTATGCGCCAAGAGCGTCCGCGTGTCATCGCCCGCTCTCCCTCAGGGTCCAACCGCGCGAAGCATCTCCGCCGCCCTCGCCCGCAACTGCTGCGGCGCGTCCAGATCGTCCGCAAGCGTCGCAAAACCGGCCTTGGCCGCCACGGTATCGCCGGCGGCAAGCGCCAGTACCGCCTTCAACTCACGCGCGCTGTAGCGCCACGGCGAACCGGCCCCGGCCAGAGGTTCGAGCCGCGCGGTCAGAGCCGCGGAGTCGCCCTCGCCCACCTGCATGCGAACCGAATACAGCACCGCCAGATCGCGGAACATCAAATCGACGCCAGTATCGGCCGACAAGCGATCGTACAGCGCGATCGCCGCCTGACGATCCCCGGCATCGGCGCGCAGCTTCGCCTCACGGAACCGCGCCAGCACGGAATAACCGGCGGGGGCGCCGACGGAGTACGCCGCCAGCGCGTCGGCTCCCTGGGCCGGGGTCAAACCGCTGGTCTCGACCTTCTCGACCACGGTGGCGAACGCGTCGCCGGCCGCCATCTTCTGGCGGCTGTCATATTCCCGCCATCCGGTCACGGCGGCCGTCGCCACGACGATCGCCACGGCGGCGCCGATGACGTAGCCGCCATAGCGCTTCCAGACGTTTTCCCAATCCTCGCGACGAAGTTCTTCGTCGACCTCGCGGATAATATCGGACACGAACGCTCTCCAATCCCGGAAATGGCGGGTAACATAGCGGCGCGGCCCGCCGGAGCAAAGGGGAAAACCGCGGATGCCCGACTCTGCCGTCAGTTGTCCGCGTACCGCCGCCATTTGATCGAGCAGCCGATGCTCCCAATCTGCTCGCTTGGGCCACGGCCCGTGGTCGCAATCTGTTGCATGGCCTCGAAAAGTTCGCGCCGGGCATCGGGTGCCGCCGGCTGCTTGCCGGAACTGTCCAGGCGCCCCCGGTATTGCAGCTTCAGATCCTTGTCGAGACCGAAGAAATCGGGCGTGCAGATGGCGTCCCAGGCACGCGCCACGTCCTGCGTCCCGTCGACCAGATACGGGAAAATAAACCCATGCCGGGCCGCGAACAGTTTCATGTTGTCGAAGGAATCCGCGGGATAGGTCTCCGGATCGTTCGAATTGATGGCGACGGAGACGATTCCATACCGGGCCAGTTCCATGCAATCGCGCACGATGCGATCGATCACCGCCTTCACATAGGGACAATGATTGCAGATGAACATCACCAGCGTTCCGTTCGGCCCCCGCCGTTCGGACAGACGCCAGGTCTTGCCGTCGATGCCCGCCAATTCGAAATCAGGCGCCGGCCAACCGAAATCGCAGATCGGAGGATGAGCGGCCATGGCATCGGTTCCCTGCATCTGGGTAAAGGCTACCGCTTGCGTGCAAACGGAGCTTGGGCCACATTATACATACGAAGTGTCGGCACCGCGGAGTTTTTCGCACTTCGCGGCCACGGGCTCTGAACCCGGTGGCGCGGCTCGAACGGGTGGTTCCCATCTGTCCGGATAAGTCGCACCACCCGTTCAAAAGCATAGCGGGCCGATTGAGCCAACGGAGCGCCAGGGAGTACGGGCGATGGCATGCACCGAGTCGGAGGACGCCGCCGCACCACGGCAGGACCGGAAGCCGCGAAGCGGCTGGCCGGTGTGTCTCTTGACCGGAAGCGGGAGAGACGCGGCATGACGGAGATGCTCAGCCTCGCCGATTTTCGCCGGAACCGCGGGCAGCGCGTCTTCTTCAATCGTCACGAACTGCGTCAACTCCTCGACCTCTACAGCCGTCGGGTTTCAAGCGGCGAGTGGAAGGACTACGCGATAGACCAGCACGGGCCGATGGCCGTTTTTTCGGTGTTCCGGCATAGTTTCGACCAGCCCGCCTACGCGATCGCCAAACGCACGAACGGACGTGCTTGCGACTTTCTGATCCTGCGCGGCCGCCACACGCTCAAGCGCGGCAAGACCATCGGCGAGGCCCTCGACTTTCTCGAACATCAACTTCGCCTCGTCTGAACTGGCGAATTGGGTCGTTCGGCGCCGATGCTGCCCGCTCCTTGAAAGAGCGGGCAATTTCATCTTATTGAACCGAACCGGTTCGGTTCAGTCCGACGGGATGTCGCCCCGATCCGATTCGATCCTTGAGTCCCGCCCGCTTACAGGATATGGTGTGCATATGTGGTTTCCATACCAAATATATGGGAACATACGTCGTACATGCTTATGGTGGAGATCGCCATTCGCCTGAAAAACAACGAAGCTGGAAGAACGAACAGGCTGCGCGCGCACCGGAATCGGCGTGAGCGCGGTGGTAACCGGAGCGAGAAGAGGATTGCCGATGGAATGGACTGAAGCGCGAGTTGCCCAGTTGAAAGCTCTC
>JAHELM010000374.1 GCA_024644185.1 Rhodospirillales bacterium
ACCAGGGTCAGGCAGCTCAGGATCGCGGCCGGAAGATTTCCCCGCAAGCCGAGGTCGCGATGCACCGCAACGCCGACGAACAGCGCATAGACGACGGTCAGCGCCGACGCCTCGACCAGCGTGGCATAACCGCCGAACAGGCCGAACAGCACGATCGCCGGCAGTGCGATTTCCCACTTCGCCTCGTTGATCGCCGCCACGGCCTCGGCCCCGTCGAAGGGGACTCGCGGCGTGCGGTCGACCCGGCCCCGCCAGACGCCGTACAGACATACGGCAACGACCATGATCGCACCGGGAATCAGCCCGGCGACGAACAGGTCGGGGATCGGAATATGTGCCACGACGGCATAGAGAATGACCGCCAGGCTGGGCGGGAACAGCAGGCCGATCGAGCCGGTCGCCGTCAGCAGGCCCAGCGAAAACCGCTCGGAATAGCGGTTTTCCACCAGCACCGGCAGCAGCAGCCCGCCGAGTGCCAGAATGGTCGCGCCGGAGGCCCCGGTAAATGTCGTGAAAAAGGCGCAGACCAGCGTGGTGACGATCGGCATCCCGCCCGGCAGCCAGCCGAACAGCGCACGGAACAGCCGGACCAGCCGGCGCCCGGCATTGCCCTCGGCCAGCAGATAGCCGGTCAGGGTGAACAGAGGAATCGCCGGAATCGAGGACGAGACGACGATGCGATAGGTTTCCACAGGAACGGCGGCGACCGGCACGTCCTCGGCGACGAAGAACAGCAAGGCCGCGCCGCCGATGATGACGAAGATCGGCGTGCCGAATACCGCCGCCGCCAGCAACACCCCGACCAGCGGCCACAGCAGATCCGGCGCGTTGGGTACCAGCCACAGCCCGATCAGCGCCGCCAGCGGGATGCCGGAAACCGCCGCCCACCGAACCGTGCCGCCCTCGGCCCGCCAAACGAAGCGTGCGCAGATCAGGGCGAAGGCCAGCGGCATGACCGACTCCAGAATCCAGACCGGCAGCCACGGCCCCTGCCCCGGGATTGCGAAATCGTATTCGCTGCGCACGAATTCGAAACTGGCCCAGGCCAGCCCTGCGGAAACCGCGGTGGACGCCGCCGCCGCAAGAATGTCGCCGTAATGCTGGATACGCGCCGGCAGGATGTCCAATCCGGTGGACAGCGACAAGTGCCGGCCTTCGCGCGAGGCCATGGCAGCCCCGAGAAACGCCACCCAGAGGGTCAGGTGCTGGACGAAGCCCTGCGAATTGGGAATGCCCGTCGCGAAGGCCGCGCGCAGCACCATCTCCAGCACCGGCAACCCGGCCATGGCCAGAATTGCCACGCCGCCAAACAGCGTCTCGACGCGCCCGCCGACGGCCGCCAGCCGTGCCAGCACCGTCACGTCAGTTGGCCTTCGCCTGCTGCTTGCGGTATTCGTCGCGCAGCGCCACGGCGCGGTCGAGGAAGGCCTTCGGCACCGGGCCATCGGTATAGACCGACCAGGCGCTGACCGCGCCCTTTTCCCACACCGCGGCCTGTTCCGGCGTTACCGGCTGCACGGTCAGGCCATGTTCGACCATGACCTTGATCGCCTCGTCCTCGAAGGCGCGGATCTTTTCCTGGCTCTGCATGCCGGCCAGACGCCCGGCCTTCAGCACCTCCGCCCGCGCGGCCTCGGGAATCTTGTTCCAGGTGTCCAGCGTCACCACCGTGGCGCCGATCAGCTTGATCACCTTCATGTCGTGCATATGGGGCGCCAGACCGAACCACTGATAGGACAGCGCCGCCACCGGCGCGGCGTACAGCGCGTCGATCATGCCCGATTGCAGGCCGCTGAAGATTTCCGGCACCGGCAGGGGAACGGGCTTGAAGCCCTGCATCTCATAGCCGCGCTGCAATTCGACATCGCCCGCCCAGGTGAACAGCTTCAGCGACTTCATGTCGCCCGGCATCACCACCGGGGCGTTGGAGAACAGACGCACCCAGCCGATATCGCCCCAGTTCAGCACCTTGTAGCCGCGCGCCTCGAACAGCGCCTCGAACTCGCCGGCCATGGCGGCTCGGACATAATCCAGCTCGCCGTCGTTGGAAAACATCATCGGCATCTGCAGGGCCAGCACCTCGGGCACGATCATGCTCAGCCCCTCGGCCGTCAACACGGCGCCCTGCAACTGGCCGATGCGCATCTTGCGCACCATGTCGCTCTCGTCGCCGATGGCGCCGCCGGGATAGATGCGAACCTTGATACTGGCGCCGGGCGCGTTGCTCCAGTCGTTGGCCATGTCCTGGAGATTCTCGTACCAAGGCGACCCCTTGGGCGCCAGCGTGCCCAGCTTGATGGTCTGCGCCTGCGCGGCTGCGCCCATTGCCAGCGCCAGCATCGCGGCGCCGAGGGCCAGAACCGTCCGTTTCATGCGGGTAAACTCCTTCATTCGGCGACCAGGAACAGATCGGGGGTCCTGGTTTCCAGCCATTCCGCCCGTTCACGGGCGATCACGTTCAGCAGACGAATATCCGGATTGGCCTCCGGATCGACGGCCAGCGCCGTCTTCAGCATCACCCGGAATTCCTTCACATCCTGTTCCGGCACATCGACCGATTCGGCCAGCGCCACGAAAACAGAGGCGCGCGATCCGGCGGACAGCCGCAGCGCCTCGACGTAATACCGGCGCGCATCCTCGATGCTGCCGCCCGGGCGGCCGGCCTCATAGGCGATGAAGAATTCCTGCGCCGCGCCGTCGTCATAGGCGGGGTCGAGGTCCAGCACGCGGCCGACCAGCGCACCGGCCGTGGGCAACGCGGCGATCAATCCGGCGTCGTCGCCGCCGACGCTGATCGCCCCGGCCCAGGCAGCCCCGGCCCAATACAGCAGGGCCACATCGTCGATGGTCGCCATGGCCAGCGCCGCCGGGCGATCCCGGCTCAACGCCTCGCGAAAGCCGGGATGCCGCGTCTCCAACCCGCGCAGCGCATAATCGCGGCCGCGCAGGAACAGCGCCTTCACCCGGCCGCGCAGGTGGCGGGACCGGGCAACGTCGCTATCTTCCAGACGGTCGGCATCCTGCTTCAGCAGAAAGGCATAGGCGGAAAATCCGCGGGCCGTCGATTCCAGCAGGCCGACATGGTCGGGCGAAACATCCAGCAGGCTTTCGTTCGTCTTCAGGGCGAAGGGCAGCGCCTCGCGAATCAGCTCCGGGTCGCCATCCGACAGCCAGACATTGCCACCGCCGGAGATCGCGTCCCCGACGGTGTTCACCGCCACGCGCTTGACCGAACAGCCGCCAAGCGCCAGGGCAAGCATCGCCAGTATCAGAACCCGTTTCATGGTCTCCGTGTCACTCTCGTTCCCGTATCGCCTCTCCCGACCCCCGAGGGCGCCGGACGGGGAAGTTCATAGCCCAAACAGCGTCCGGCCACCCGAAAAAAATCCGGAATGGCGGAATCCATAAGGTTTCCCGAAAATTTATGCGCAACTCGTTGACATTCGATGAATGGGCGCCGCGTTCAGCGGTTGCGC
>JAHELM010000375.1 GCA_024644185.1 Rhodospirillales bacterium
GCACGCTTTCCACGTAATGGGCGATCTGCTGCGTCGGCGAGCCTTCGGGGTCGCCGGGAAAGGCGCGGTTGAAATTGCGGTCGTCGACCGGCGAGGTGCGCCGCCCCGCCACCACCGCCGGCAGGTTGATCGCCGGCACGAAGATCAGCCGCCCCTGCACCTCGGCCGGGTCCAGCCCGCGCAGCAGCCGGCCGAGGACGATCGGCCCTTCGTATTCGTCGCCATGATTGCCGCCCATCAGCAGCACCGTCGGCCCGCTGCCGTTGCGGATGCAGGCAACCGGAATCGGGATCACGCCCCAGGCATCGCTATGCGGCGAAAAGGGCAGGTTCAGGAACGAGACCTGCTTGCCGTTGCGGTCGAAATCGATATCGGTGAAAAGCGGCGATCTGGCCGTCATGCATGCTTGTCCCGCGAAAGTGAATCGCCGGGCGCGATGCTAGAGCGGATCGGCCGTCATGGCCAGTGCGGCATGTAGGGATTGGGAGGATTGGGGGAATGGTGCGCCCGGAAAGCCGTCCCGATGGTTTCCGCGGCCCGGCCAATCTGGCGTCGGGGAAAAAGGCGGCCCGAGGTGCGCAACCACCCCGGGCCGATCTCGACTGCTTCAGTTGGTCTTGATGCGCGTCCACGCCCGATCATACATCTTCAGATCCGGCCCGAGATCCTCGAAGATCTGAAGCTTGGCACGGACATCCGATGACGGATTCATATTCGGGTTGTTCCTCAGTTCCTCTGGCAACAGGGCAATGGCCCCGGTATTCACCGATCCGTTCGTCTGCTGCACCGTGTTCGTGACGGAAATTTCGGGGCGCATGAAGAATTCCATGAACTTCAGCGCATTCGCCTTGTTCGGCGCCGTTTTCAGGAGACAGATGTTTTCCTGATACATGGTGGCTCCTTCTTCCGGAATCACATAGGCAAGCTTGTCCGGATCCTTCAGGACGTACAGATTGGCGCCGACGAAATAATGTGCCGCGGCCACATCGCCGGCCGCCACCAGGGGGAGCACTTCGTATGTAAATGCTCCGATGTTCGGCTTCTGCTTCAGGATGAATTCTTCCGCCAGCTTGATGTCGTCCGGATTGTGTGAATTGACCGATTTTCCATTCATGATGAGGCCGATACCAAGAACTTCTCGCATATCGTCGAGAAGCGTAACCTTCCCGGGATTCTTCGCGGCGTATTCGAAGAAGTCCTTCCAGGATTTCAGTTCCGGAACCATCGTCTTGTTATAGTAGATCCCGACATTTCCCCAGGCATAGGGGAGACAGTATTCGCCATTGGGATCGTTCTTGGTCCGCAGGAAGGATTTGTCGATGTTCTCGAAACCCTTCATCTGATTGACGTTGGTCTTCTCCAGCAGATCGAGATGAAGCATGATGTCGTTCATGTGCACCGACGGGAATACGATATCGTAGCCGGTGGCGCCCGCCTGAATCTTGGCCAGCATCTCCTCGTTCGAGGCATAAGTATCGAGCGTCACCTTGACATCGAACTCCTTGGAGAACTTGTCGAGCACCTCGAGGTTGATGTATTCGCCCCAGTTATAGACATGCAGTTCGCCCGCGGCCTGCGCGGCACCTGCCGCAAGTCCCGCGAACGCCGCCGCGGCCAGACATGTGCGGACGAACCTGTTCAGCGTCTTACCCATAGCCTCCTCCTGTGAATGTTAAGATATTTATGATTTCATGCGCCCATACCGTCGCATGATTTCGACAAGAGCCGCGGGATCCATGGCCCGGATCCAGCGACCCTGAGGCTTGAACGTCGGAGTATCCTCCGCGGCCAGCATGGCGTTGATCACGGCTTCCTCGATGCTTTGAACCGCCGCCTCGAAAACCGGGTCCAGCAATTCGTCATTCAATACATCCAGCGCCCAGACCGGCGTGCCGACCTGCGGCAACGGCATGGGATTGGCGGTTGAAAATGCGAGAAAGATATCGCCCGAGTTGTTGCCGCCCGGGGTGCCGCCCCGTCCGATCCCGATGGCGGCCCGCTTGGCAAGCCGGCGCAACTGGATCGGCATGAGCGGCAGATCCGTCGCGAGGATGACGATGATCGATCCGGTCTCGCGCGGGAAGATCAGGTCGTTGCGCAGGTGCTGGCCGACCGGCACGCCGAGCACGGTGAACCAATCGCGCAAGCCGTGGTTGGCCTGAACCAGTGCGGCAACCGTCCCCTCGCGTCCTCCGACCGGAACCTTGCGTGACGAGGATCCCGTCCCGCCCTTGAACTCGTAAGCGATCATGCCGGTACCGCCGCCAACATTGCCCTCGGCAACCGGGCCGCTCGCCACCGAGTCCAGGGCAGCCCTGGCCTGCGCCTCGCCGATGTGGCGCCCGTTTATATCGCTGAGAACGCCGTCATAGGTTTCGGCGATCACCGGCATGGCCCAGAGGTGTTCCGCGTCGAATTGGTGGCGATAGCGGTCGACCATCCAGCCCACCGCGGCATGGTGCACGATGCCCACGCTGTGGGTATTGGTGATGCAGATGGGGCCGCTGAAGTAGCCGGCATCGTCGATCCAGTGTGTCCCGGTCATTTCGCCGTTGCCGTTCAGCGCATAAAAGCCGGCCCAGGTCGGAACCATGTCTTTTTCACCGGCGCGCGGCGCAATGCAGGTGACGCCCGTGCGTATTTGCGTCGGATGATCGGCCACGCATGAGGAAAACCCCACCGCAACGCCTGCTACGTCGGTGATTGCGTTGTAGATGCCGGTCTTACCCGGAAACGGGAGGCCGAGATCTCGCGCGCGCGCTTTTCTTCTGCCCATTGGCCGGTCATCTCTTGCGTGAACGGAAATAGAGGCCCGTGGCGGCCACGACAAAGGAGAACAGCACCAGGAGCATGGCCAGGGCATTGATCTCCGGCTTGATTCCGCGCCGCATCATGCCGAGGATGAACAGCGGCAGTGTTTCGGAATCGACGCCGGCAATGAAATAGGTAATCACCACATCGTCGAGCGAGATGATGAAGGAAAGCAGAAATCCTCCGACAACCCCCGGAAGGATCAGTGGAAGCGTCACGCGGCGGAACGTGGCAACCGGCGCGGCACCGAGATCGGCGGAAGCCTCTTCGAGCAGCCGGTCCATGCCCGCGAGGCGCGCCGTGACCACGATGAACACATAGCTCGAAAGAAAAGTGCAGTGGCCCAGCACGATCGTGGTCAGGCCGAGCCTTATGCCGAGGCCGACGAAGAAGATGAGGAGCGCTATGCCGAGCACGATATCCGGCATGATCATGGGGACCAGCAACAGGCCGTCGTAGAGCGACTTGCCGGGTAGCCTGAAGCGTGCCAGGGCCAGGGCGGCGGCGGTTCCAATGATGGTGGACAGGACGCTCGCGGTGCTGGCGACGATGAGACTGTTCTTTACCGAAGCAAGCAACTCGTCGGTCGACTCCAGATAGAAGGCGTCGCTTCCGAGATTGGTCGTCAGGCCAAGAAGGGACCGGTACCAGTCAAAGGTGAAA
>JAHELM010000023.1 GCA_024644185.1 Rhodospirillales bacterium
CTTCGCCGATCCGGCGGTGATCGCCGGC
Source organism: Rhodospirillales bacterium (assembly GCA_024644185.1). Classification (GTDB taxonomy): domain Bacteria; phylum Pseudomonadota; class Alphaproteobacteria; order UBA8366; family JADFVY01; genus JAHELM01. The sequence goes on from JAHELM010000023.1 coordinate 29, forward strand.
CAGGGCACGGTCGGCCTGGAAATGCTGGAGGCGGTCCCGGATCTCGATACGATCATCGTGCCCGTTGGCGGCGGCGGACTGATCGCCGGCGTGGCGACCGCCGTCAAGGCCCTGAAACCGGGCATCGAGGTGATCGGCGTCGAGGCAGCCATGTACCCGTCGGTGCGCAGCATCCTGGACGGCGCATCGCCGCCGAAGGGCGGTCACACCCTGGCCGAGGGCATCGCGGTCAAAAGCCCCGGCGAAATCAATATGGAAATCATTCGCCGCCTGGTGGACGATGTCGTCCTGGTCGACGAAACGGCGCTGGAAACCGCGGTCGTGACCCTCATGGAAAGCGCCAAACTCATGGCCGAAGGGGCCGGAGCCGCCGCGCTGGCGGCGCTGGCCTCCGCTCCCGGCCGCTTTACCGGACGCCGGGTCGGGCTCGTCATATCCGGCGGGAATATCGACGCGCGACTTCTGGGATCGCTGCTGATGCGCGATCTGATCCGTACCGGGCGGCTTGCCCGGCTGCGCATTCTGGTGCCCGACGAACCCGGCCATCTGGCGCGGGTTGCCATCGAGATCAGCGGTAGCGGCGCCAATATCGTCGAGGTCTACCACCAGCGCATGTTCCATGACGTGCCGGCCAAGGAAACCGAACTCGATGTGGTTGTCGAAACCCGCGACGAAGACCACATTCGTGAACTTATCGACCGCCTGACCGCCGGAGGCTTCGATACGCGGCGGCTGAGCGACACAGCGCGGCAGGCATAGTCATGCTCCGTTACCCATCGCTTCGGCCGGTCTGGTTGGCATTGTGTGCCCTGGTTCTGGCGCTGCCCATGCCGACCCTGGCCGCGCATGAGGGCGCCCCGGACCAGCAACTGCCGAAATGGGAGATCGGCGTCGCCGGCGGGACCGGCTGGCAGTATCACTACCCGGGCGCGGACCAGGGTGGCGGCGCGATCGGCGCGGCGCCGTATTTCATCTATCGCACCAAGCATTTCCGCATCGGCGAAGGCGGTCTTGTCAGCGGCCGCCTGCTGGAAACCGACCAGATCGCCGTCACCGCCAGCATCGGCGGATCGCTGCCGGCCAATTCGGCCAACAACCGGGCTCGCGAGGGCATGCCCGATCTCGACGCCTTGATCGAAATCGGCCCGCAGGTCGTCTTCAGCATTGCCCGCAACCCGGATATCGATTCCTGGTCTCTGAGCCTGCCGCTTCGCGCCGTCCTGTCCACCGACCTGGGGAATCTGAAGTACCGCGGCCTGCTGTTTCAGCCGCGCCTGGGTTATAGCCGCGAACATCTCGGTATCGAGAAACTTTCCGGATCGGTAAGCGCCGGGCCGATCTTCGCCGCCGACAAGCTGATGGATTTTTTCTATGACGTCGACCCGATCTACGCGACGCCCGACCGGCCAACCTACGAGGCGCAGGGCGGTTACATGGGGTCCGACCTGACTGTCGGCCTGACCTATCGCATCACAAAGCGCTTCAAGGTGTATCTGGGAGGAGAGGTCACTACTCTTGCCGGTGCCACCAATGCCGACAGCCCGCTGCTGCGCCAGAATACCAACTACAGTATCGGCGCGGGGTTCACCTGGCGGATTTTTGCCAGCAAGAAGATGGTACAGGAATAGGGCGCGCCCTTGCGGGCGCGACGGCCCGCCCCAATCTGGATATTCCGCCGCGCCACCGGAAGGAACGAATACCGTGAACCAGGACTCGAAGGGCCCACCCGCGCTGCCCCTGAACTGGAACCAGGCATCGGATGCCATGGGTCGGCCAGAGCTGTTCGAAGGCGTCGTCCCGCGCCGTGCGCTGGCCTATCTGATCGACGTGACGCTGCTGGTCGGAGTCACCCTGTTCCTGTGGCTTCTCGTTTTCGCCACCCTCGGCCTGCTGTGGGGCGTGGCGGTGTTTCTGACGCCCGTCATCCCGCTGGCCTATCACACCCTGCTTATAGGCGGCCGTGATTCGGCGACGCTGGGCATGCGGATGATGGGAATTGAAATACGTCGCCTGGATGGCGGGCGCCCGGATCTGGCACAGGCCTTTCTGCTGACCGCGCTGTTCTACGCCTCCATCGCGGTGACCACCATGTTGATCCTTGTCGTCGCCCTGTTCAACGAGCGAGGCCGCTGCCTGCACGACTGGCTGAGCGGTACCGTGACCGTCAACAGCGGCAAGCTTCGTTGATCGCACGCGTGACAGATGTTGCCAGCAGCCGCGCAACGGCGATAATTGGCGCATGAGCAACCAGCGCGCCGCCGGTTCAATTCTGTCCGATCTGGTGTTCCTTCGCCATTCGGCGGGAATGCCTTGCCCGTACCTGCCAGGGCGCGTCGAGCGGCAGCTCTATAGCGAAATGAGCGCGACCGCCGCCCCCGGGGCGACGCTGGAAAATTTCCGCCGGCTATCCCGGGCTGGCTTCCGCCGGTCCCACCACATCGTCTATCGACCGGCCTGTCCCGGCTGCGCGGCCTGCGTGCCGGTGCGCATCGTGGCTCGCGATTTTTCCTGGACCCGTGCCTGGCGGAGGGCGATGCAGGTCAATCGCGATCTTGCCGGCGCCGATACGGGTCTCGCGGTCACCGACGAACAGTACAGTCTGTTTCGGCGCTATATCCTGTCGCGGCACGGCGAGGGCGAAATGGCGGCAATGACGCGACGCGACTATGCCGCCATGGTGCTGAGCAGCCCGGTCGATACCGGGCTGATGGAATTTCGCGATGCCGCCGGCATGCTGGTCGCCGCCTGTCTGACGGACCGGTTGGCGGACGGGCTATCGGCGGTCTACAGCTTCTTCGATCCTTCGCTCGCCCGGCGCGGTCTCGGCACCTTCATGGTGCTGTGGCTGATTGCCGAGGCAAACCGGCGCAGCCTGCCCTATGTCTATCTGGGATTCTGGATCGAGGGCAGCCAAAAAATGGCGTACAAGAGCCGTTTTCGCCCCATCGAAGGCCTGACCGGTACCGGCTGGACAGCGCTGCTACCCTGATACGCTTGGCGTATTCCCTTGATTCGCGCAGGGCAATTGCGCTCCGCGCCCAAGTCTGTATGCTTGATCCGACCGGCAGCGGTAAAATGGCCGGCAGCATGAACACGGAGCGCAATGTGTCTGGCGACGCCCCGGTTAGTCCGGGGTTGTCCACGAGAAGGAGGAAAAGTCCATATGAAGCGTCGTTCATTCCTGACAGGTGCCGCGGGCGCCACGCTGGCCGCGACGGCGGCATCCACCCTGGCTACCCCGGCAATCGCCCAGGGCAAGCGCGAACTGAAGATGGTCACCACCTGGCCGAAGAATTTCCCAGGCCTGGGTACCGGCGCGCAGCGCGTGGCCGATCGCATCACCCTGGCCACCGACGGCCGCATCTCGGTCAAGCTTTATGCCGCGGGCGAACTGGTACCGCCCTTCGAATCCTTCGATGCGGTTTCCAGCGGCACCGCCGACATGTATCACGGCGCCGAGTACTACTGGCAGGGCAAGAACAAGGCATTCAACTTCTTCACCGCCGTCCCGCTGGGCTTCACGGCCAATGAAATCAACGCCTGGATCATGCACGGCGGCGGGCAGGAGCTGTGGGACGAACTGTCCGGCAATTTCGGCATCAAGTGCCTGACCGCGGGCAATACAGGCGTCCAGATGGGTGGCTGGTTCAACAAGGAAATCAACTCGCTGGAAGATTTCAAGGGCCTGAAGATGCGCATGCCCGGCCTGGGCGGCGAAGTGCTGCGCCGGGTCGGCGCGACGTCCGTGGCCTTGCCCGGCGGCGAGATCTTCCCGGCCCTGCAGTCCGGTGCCATCGACGCCACCGAATGGGTAGGGCCGTGGAACGACCTTGCCTTCGGCTTCTACAAGATCACCAAGTTCTACTACTATCCCGGCTACCATGAATCGGGCAGCACGCTGGCCTGCGGCATCAACCGCAAGGTTTGGGACAGCTTCTCGAAGTCGGACCAGTCGCTTGTCCAGTCCTCCTGCTGGGCCGAGGACGACTACATGTACGCCGAATACAACGCCAAGAACTCGGACTCGCTCGACGTACTGGTGAACCAGCACGGTGTGAAGCTGAAGAAATTCTCGGACGAAGTGTTCAACGCCCTCGGCAAGGCCTCGCGCGAGGTCGTGGCCGAGGTTGCGGATGCGGGCCCGCTGGAGAAGAAGATCTTCGACAGCTATACGGCTTTCAAGAAGAAGGCATCGGCCTGGACCCTGCTGTCGGACTCCGCCTATACGGCGGCGCGCGAGAAGGCAGGCGGCTGACCATTTCCGCTTTGGCGGGAGCGATGCACGAGACCCGCGCCGCGCCAAGGTGGCGCGGGTCTTTTTTCTGGCCACGCATCGCGCGACGGCCCGTCGCCTTGCCGGTCCGGGATGTGCCTGCTGGAACATTCGAAAAAGCGCCACCCTTCAGTGGAACGCAAGCAAGAACGATATAAGGGAGAGCCCCGGTGAAATCCGGTATCGCCTCGCTCGCCAGAGCGATAGACGCCATGAATCAGATACTGGGCGGGTTCACCTCGTGGCTTGCCCTTGTCTTGGTGGTCGTACAATTTGCCATCGTCGTGATGCGCTATGTGTTCGGCGTCGGATTCATCTTCGCTCAGGAATCTCTGGTCTATCTGCACAGCCTGCTGTTCATGCTGGGCGCCGCCTTCACCCTGCTGCATGACGGTCATGTGCGGGTAGACATTTTCTACCGGGATGCAAAACCACGAACCAAGGCATTGGTCGATTTCCTCGGCGTGATTTTCCTGCTCGGCCCGGTTTGCGTGGCGATCATGATTTTCACCTGGCCCTATGCGGCAACGTCCTGGAGCGTCTTCGAGGGTTCCAAGGAAACCAGCGGCATCCAGGCCGTTTTCCTTTTGAAATCGTTGATTCTTGTGTTCGCTGCACTGATGCTGATCCAGGGTGTGGCCATGGCGATTCATGCGGCCCTCGTGATTGCTGGCGCGGAAGCACCGCACGCGGCGGAAGAACACGAAGGGCTGTAAGACCATGCAGATCACCGAAATTCTCGACCTGTTGATGTTCGCCACGGCCTGCGGGTTCCTGATGGCGGGCTTCCCTGTCGCCTTCACGCTGGCTGGCACGGGTCTGCTGTTCGCCATTGTCGCCTGGTCGCTCGGCCTTTTCGATTTAAGCTTCTTCGGCGCCCTGCCGTCGCGCATTTTTGGCAATGCGATGACCAACGAGACGCTGATCGCCGTGCCGTTGTTCGTCTTCATGGGTGTCATGCTGGAACGTTCACGGGTCGCCGAGGAATTGCTGGAAACCATGGGGCGCCTGTTCGGTTCGCTGCGCGGCGGCCTGGGCATATCGGTGTCCATTGTCGGCGCCCTGCTTGCCGCATCGACCGGTATCGTCGGCGCCACCGTGGTGACGATGGGCCTGTTGTCGCTGCCTACCATGCTGCGGCGCGGCTATGATCCCAAGCTCGCCTGCGGCTCGACGGCGGCGGCCGGCACGCTCGGCCAGATCATTCCGCCGTCCATCGTGCTCGTGCTGCTGGGCGACCAGATCTCCAATGCCTATGTCGATGCCCAGCGTTCCATCGGTAACTGGTCGCCGGAGCCCGTGTCGGTGGGCGATCTGTTCGCCGGCGCCCTGCTGCCGGGCCTGCTGCTGGTCGCCATGTACATCGTCTACCAGATCATCGTCGCTATATTGCGGCCCGAGAGTTCGCCGCCAATCCCGACCGAGGAATTTGCCGACGACGTCCATCTCTGGGTCAAGGTGCTGCATGCGTTGGTGCCGCCGGTCGTACTGATGGTCTCCGTGCTGGGCTCCATCCTGGCCGGTGTCGCCACCCCCACCGAGGCGGCGGGCGTCGGCGCCGTCGGCGCGACGCTGCTGGCCGGCATCCGGGTTGGCGAACTGAATATGCCGATGACCCATGCCGAGGACAAGGCACGAACCGGCAGGAGCTTGGCCTCGGCCCTGATCGTCGGCGGGCTGCGCCGCCTCGACGACGGCGGCAAGCGGCCGATCTATGCCGCCGCGCTGGGACTGGTCGCCATGCTGACCCTGCAGCACTTCGTCGATCTTCGTGTCGGCAGAAGCGAAATCCCCGCCGGCGACATGCTGGGCATCGCCGCGGCCATCGTTGCCTGCCTGGCCCTGGTCTGGGGTCTTCTGGTCAGCCTGTGGCGGGTCTGGGGTACGGCGATCCTTGCCGCCGTGATGCGCTCGACCATGGAAATTTCATCCATGGTCTTCGTCATCCTCATCGGCGCCGCGGTGTTTTCGCTGGTGTTCCGCGGGTTGGGCGGCGACGACACGGTACACGAGATCCTGACCGGAATGCCTGGCGGGATCGTCGGCGCCATGATCACCGTCATGGTGGTGATGTTCATCCTGGGGTTCTTCCTGGACTTCATCGAGATCACGTTCGTGGTGGTCCCGATCGTCGCCCCGGTGCTGCTGAAGAGCGATATCAGCCCGGTCTGGCTGGGCGTCATGATGGCGATGAACCTGCAGACCTCGTTCCTGACTCCCCCCTTTGGCTTCGCCCTGTTCTATCTGCGCGGCGTGGCCCCGCCGGAGGTCACGACGATGCACATCTACAAGGGCGTCGTTCCCTTTGTCCTCATTCAGATTCTGGGGCTGGTGATCCTGACCATGTTCCCCGAACTGGCGACCTGGCTGCCGACGGTGATTTTCGGCTGACCGGTGTGACCGGACCGACAAAGGGGGCGTCCGCGAGGCCGCCCCCTTTTCGATTCAGAGCGGCACGAAGGCCTTGCCGTCCTGCAGCGACATGCTGCCCTTACGCTCGAAGGGCACGTTTCCGAGCAGCAGATGGTCGAGATGAACCGTCCCGGCAATACCGTAATCGAGGCTGGTGCGGTTCTGCAGCGCCTGGATCTGCTGAAACACGCTGAACAGCGATACTCTGATCTCTACCGGCACCACGGCCTGGCCAAGCCGCGGGATGTCGACCCGGGTATTCGACAATCCCGTGCCGAAATCGAGATCGTTGAGCCGCAACGCAAAGTCGAGCCCGGTGAGAGGAATATCGAAATCGTTGGGGTTGGAGACCAATAGCTGTACCTCCAGCCGCTGCATCAGCCCCTCGGCCTGCAGGATCTTCACATTCTGCAGTTCCACCCGGGGCGACACCACTTTCTGCGCCGGCACGCATCCGGCCAGCGCCAGAGCCAGCATCGCGCCGGCCAGAAATGTAATTCCACGCACCATACGTCTCTCCTCGTATCCGTTCCGCATGAAAAACCCTCGCAACGCAATCCTGAATGCGGGCTGAACTCCCGCTATTCTCGCCGCAAGGCGCGGTAGGCCGCAAGCAGCCCGGCGGTGGAGCAATCCGTATCCGCCGGCGGCGTGCTGCCGCCGATGGCCGGCAGCAGCGCACTCGCCCGCTCCTTGCCCAGTTCCACGCCCCACTGGTCGAAAGAATCGATGCCCCAGACCGCGCCCTGGACGAAAACCTTGTGTTCGTACAACGCCACCAACCGGCCCAGAGTCGCCGGATCGAGACGGCGGTAGAGCAGCGTGCTGGACGGGCGATTGCCCGGGAATACGCGATGCGGCGCCAGGCGGTCGATCTCGGCCGGGGCCAGTCCCTCCGCCTCCATTGCGCGCCGCGCCTCGGCCTCGGTCCGCCCGCGCATCAGCGCCTCGGATTGGCCGAAGCAGTTGGATGCAAGGATCGCCTGGTGCGGCCCCAGATCCACATCCGGCTCGGCCGCCAGCAGGAAATCGCACGGCACCACCTCGGTTCCCTGGTGCAGAAGCTGGAAGAAAGCGTGCTGGCCGTTGCTGCCCGGCTCGCCCCAGATCACCGGCGCGGTGGCCCGGTCCACCGGACTTCCGTCCAGCCGCACCCGCTTGCCGTTCGATTCCATGTCGAGCTGCTGGATATGGGCGGGAAACCGCGCCAGGCGCTGGTCGTAGGGCATCAGCCCATGCGTCGCGCAGCCCCAGACATCCCGGTACCAGAGGCCGAGCAGCGCCATGATCACCGGCATGTTCCGCCCAAGCGGCGCGGTGCGGAAATGCTCGTCCATCTCGTGCCCGCCGGCCAGAAATTCCCGAAACCGGTCAAAACCGATGGCGATCGCCAGCGGCAGTCCGATTGCCGACCAGACGGAATAACGGCCGCCGACCCAGTCGCGGAACCCGAATACCCGGTCGCCGGGAATGCCGAACCCGGCGGCCCGCGCCGGGTTGCTGGATACCGCGGCAAAATGCGACGGCACCGCCCCCTCGCCCAGCGCGCCGACCAGCCAGTCGCGCGCCGAGCGGGCGTTGGTCATTGTCTCCAGCGTGGTGAAGGTCTTCGAGGCGACAATGAACAACGTCCGCTCCGGCGCCAGCCCCGCCAGGGTGTCGCGTAAATGCGCCGAATGCACATTCGACACGAAATGCGCATTGACCCCTTCGCAATACGAACATAGCGCCGCGACCGCCATCGCCGGCCCGAGATCGGAGCCGCCGATCCCCAGATTGACCACATCGGTGAATCGGTCGCCGCGCGCACCGGCTATGGTGCCGGACCGCACCGCCTCGGCGAAGGCCCCGACCCGCGCCAGCGTCGCGTCGACCTCCGGCATCACGTCCTGCCCGTCGACCAATATCGGCCGTCCGGAGCGGTTGCGCAGCGCCACGTGCAGCGCCGCGCGGTCCTCGGTGACGTTGATCCGCTCGCCGGCGAACATGGCGTCACGCCGCGCCTCGACCCCGGCGGCGCCTGCCAGATCGACCAACAGCGCCATGGTCCCGGCGGTAATGCGATGTTTGGAATAGTCGAGAAGCAGATCGCCAAGGCGCAGGGAAAACCGCTGAAAACGGTCGGGATCGGCGGCGAACTGGTCGCGCATATGCACGGCTTCCAGGGTCGCGCGGTGCGCCGCCAGACGATTCCACGCCAGGTCCAGCGCCGATCCGGACATCACGCCGCCCCCCGCCGCAACGCCGCCGCGGCGCGCGCCAGGGCCTCGATGGCCGCCCAGTTCCCGGCGGCGACGAGATCCCTGGGCGCCACCCAGGAACCGCCGACACAGGCGACATTGGCCAACGCCAGCCAGTCTGCCGCAGTGGCCGCGCCGATCCCGCCGGTCGGGCAGAAGCGGATGGCCGGCAGCGGCGACGCCAGAGCCGCCAGGAAGGCGCGCCCGCCGGCGGGTTCCGCCGGGAAGAATTTCTGGCTGCGATAGCCGCGTTCAAGCAGGGCCATCGCCTCGCTGGCCGTGGACGCGCCCGGCAGCAGCGGCAGCGCATGTCCGGCCGCGGCATCCAGCAATGCCGGCGACGATCCCGGCGACACCGCGAAGCGCGCCCCGGCCTTCGCCGCCGCATCCAGCTGCGCGCCCGTCAGAACCGTGCCGACGCCGATCTCGGCCCCCGGCACCTCGGCCGCCATGGCGGCGACCGCATCCAGCGCCGCGGCGGTCCGCAGCGTCACCTCGATCACCGGCAGCCCACCGGCGACCAGCGCCCGGGCCAGCGGCACCGCGTGGCGCAAATCCTCGACGATCAGCACCGGAATCACCGGCGCCATGGCCAGCAACCCGGCAATACGATCGTTCGACCCCGTCATCGCATCCATCCCCCGCGGACCGTTGCGCGAAGGATACAGCGATTCTTTTGCCGAAACGTCAAGGATCGACGCAGCCCCGATCACACCGGCCAGGGCAGCGAGTAGGTCTTCACATTGGTGTAGGACTTCATCGCCTCGATCACGCCTTCCTTGTAGCCGAGGCCGGAATCCTTGATCCCGCCGAAGGGCGACATCTCGATGCGGTATCCGGGAACTTCCCAGATGTTCACCGTGCCGACGTTCAGGCCCTCGATATAGCGGGTGATGCGGTCCAGCCGGTTGGTGCAGACGCCCGAGGACAGGCCGAAGGCGGTGGAGTTGGAAATTCGAATCGTCGCCTCGTCGTCGTTCGGCACGCGGACGATGGGGACGATGGGGCCGAAGGTCTCCTCCATCACCAGTTCGCTTGCGTGCGGCACATGATCGACCACGATCGGCGGCAGCAGCGCACCCTGGCGGCCCGGGTTGTAGAGGATCTTCGCCCCCTGCTCCGCCGCCATGTGAACCCGCCGTTCGAAGGTGGCGGCGGCGTGTTCGTGAATCACCGTGCCCAGATCGGTCGCCGGGTCCATCGGATCGCCGAATTTGATCTTTTTCGCCTTGGCCAGCGCCAGTTCGACGAAGCGGTCCGCCACCTTTTCCTGTACCAGAATGCGCTTGACCGCGGTGCAGCGCTGGCCGGAATTCTTGGTCGCCCCGGCCACCGCCAGCTCGGCCGCCTTGTCGAGATCGGCATCGTCGAGGTCGTCGCAGACAATCAGCGGGTCGTTGCCGCCCAATTCCAGCACGGTGCGCCGGTAGCCGGCCCGTTCGGCGATCATCTTGCCCACCGGTACCCCACCGGTAAACGTGATCAATTCGACATGCCGGTTGGTGATCATGGCGTCGCCGATATCCTTCGGCCAACCGGTCACCACCGAGAACATGGCCGGCGGCAGCCCGGCCTCGTACAGCACATCGGCCAGCATCAGCGCGGTCAGCGGCGTCAGTTCCGTCGGCTTGCAGACCATGCAATTGTTCGTGGCGATGGCCGGCGCGATCTTGTGCGATACCATGTTGAGCGGATGGTTGAACGGGGTGATCGCGGAAATCGCGGTCAGCGGTTCGCGCTTTGTGAAGATCTTCCGCGCCTTGCCGTGCGGGGTCAGGTCGCAGGAGAAGATTTCTCCGTCGTCGAAGATGCAGAGCTGCCCAGCCAGCGTGAAGACGTCATAGGCGCGGCCCACCTCGTAAAGCGAATCCTTCTTCGAGATGCCGAGTTCCAGGGTGATCAGGTCCGACAATTCGTCCTTGCGGCGAACCAGGATCTCGGCCGTCCGGAACAGGATCTGCTGACGCTCGTAGCGGGTCAGCTTCGAGCGGTACGACGCCGCGGCCTCGAAGGCCTCTTCCGCATGGCGGGCAGTGCCGGCCGGCACCTGGCCGATCACCGCGCCGGTATAGGGATAGATCACGTCGATCACGGCATCGGCATCGACCTTGCGGCCGGCGATGCGCATCGGCTCGTACCGGATTGCGGGGGTTTTCGCTTTGGCGACGGTCATGGTGCAAACCTCATTCGGCGGCGGCCGAAGCTGCCTGGGCATGGTTGAGAGCAAGATCGAAGGCATCGAAATTACGCAGGCGTCGCCCGGATTCGAGCCTTCCGATCCGGCGGTTCAGCAGCAGCGGCACCACCTGTTCGGAAACCCCGCCATGCGAGCGCAGCGGCACTTCGAGGCCGCTGAGGTCGTGGCTGGCGGCGCTGGTTCCGACCACCGCGTTGCGGCCCGACACGACGATCAGGTCGCCCATGCGGTCCGCGGGCAATTCGAAGCGCGCACAGGCCTCGGCGCGCGCCCCGACATAGTCGATGCCGTCCAGCGCCGACAGCCGCCGGGCGATATCGCCGACATCGGCGCGCACCGGCAGGTAGATCGTGGCAAAGGACCCCAGCGCGCCGTGATGTACCACGTAAGGGTCGGTGATCGGCAGAATTACCCGGGTCTTCGCCGCCCCCAGCCATGCGTCCAGATGGTCCTGCAGATAGATCACGTTGGGTTGGCCGTCCGCACGGTGCTTGGCATTCATGCCGTGATCGGCGGTCAGCGCCAGGATCGCCCCCAGCGCGTCCAGCCGTGCGAGGTAGCCGTCCATCATGGCGTAGAAGGCGTTGGCGCCTTCGCTGCCTGGCGCGTGCTTGTGCTGCACGTAGTCCGTGGTCGACAGATACATGATGTCGGGACGGTCGCGCTCCAGCAACTTCACCCCGGCGGCAAGGACGAATTCCGACAGTTCCGCCGAATAGACATCCGGTACGCCCGTGCCAACCAGATCGAGGACACTCTCGATCCCGTTCTCGGCGAAGCTGGCCTTGTCGGCCTTTTCCGACGAAAAGCAGATGGCGCCGCCCTTGCCGAAATTCAGGCCGTGGCCGAGCAGACGGCGCAGCTTGTCCTTGGCCGTGACGATGGCAATCCGGGCGCCCTGCTTCTGGAACGCCTGGAACAGCGTCGGCGCGCGCAGGAATTTCGGATCGTTCATCATCACCGCCTCGCCGCTGTCGGGATCGAGGAAGTAATTGCCCGATATGCCGTGCACGGCGGGTGGGCATCCGGTGACGATCGACAGGTTGTTCGGATTGGTGAAACTCGGCACCACGCAGTCGCTGCGCAGATCGCTGCCGTCCCTGACGATGCGCGCCAGATAGGGCGCCACACCCGCCTTCACCGCCGCTTCGATATAGGCGGGTTCCGATCCATCGATACAGACAACAATCGTTGGCGCGGACGGCCAGGCATAGCGCCGGCCGTTGACCTCGATCGATTTCATGTCTCCCTCCTACTCCGCCGCCGCCGCGGAGGGCGCGCATTTTGTGACGCCCATCTCGCGCAGCGTCTCGCCGATCGCCGCCAGGGCGGCTTCGATATCCTGCTTTTCCATGCGGCCGATGCAGCCGATCCGGAAGGTCGGCGCGACCGTGAGTTTGCCGGGATAGATCACATAGCCGCGGGCCACCAGGCGGTCGTAGAAAACCGGGAAATCGAATTTCGCGTCCGCCGGCATGTGGAAGGTGACGATGATCGGCGCCTGTACCGCGTCCGGCAGCAACGTGGCAAAACCCAGCGCGCGCATGCCATCGACGAGGGTTCGGCAATTCTCCGCATAACGGCGGTTGCGGCCCGCCACGCCGCCTTCGGCCTCGTGCTCGGTCATCGCCTGGTCAAACGCGGCCAGCACATGGGTCGGCGGGGTAAAGCGCCACTGGCCATTCCCCTCAAGCCCGCGCCACTGGTCGTAGAGATCCAGCGACAGCGCATGCGCATTGCCCTCGCATTTCTCCACGGCGGCGCGGCGCAGGATGGCATAGCCCATGCCCGGCACACCTTCCAGGCACTTGTTCGACGAGGCCACCACGGCGTCGCATTTCAGCGCCTT
>JAHELM010000024.1 GCA_024644185.1 Rhodospirillales bacterium
ACGATCTGGGGCGCGGGGTGACCGACGACACGGTGATCCTGGGCACGGTCCTGCCGGCCGATGGCGCCGCCGGCGCGGCGCTTCGCGCGGTGCTGATGGACTGGGTGGACGGGCTGAACCATGACGGCGGCATCAACGGCCGTGACGTGCGGCTGGAAATCGCCGATTCCGGGGCCGACCCGGCGGCAACCGAGGCCGCGACGCGATCCCTGATTCGCGATCGCGGGGTGTTTGCCCTGGTCGCCCCGCTGACCCCGGGCGGCGAGGCGGCGCTGGTCCGGGCGGCCGTGGCCGAGGCCACGCCGGTGGTCGGCCCCTTCACGCCGTTCCCTCCGGAAACCGGGCCGGACAATGTCTATCAGCTGTTCCCCGGCATGCAGCGGCAACTGGAACTGCTGCTGCGCCATGCCCGGCGCGGAGGGCCGGCCGGCGCCACGCTGGTGCTGCATGACGGCGATCCGCGCATGGCGGAATTCGCCGCGAGGCTGGTGTCGTCCGGTACCGGCGCCGCCATCGCCTATGACGGCAGCGAGACGGCGGCGGCGCGGATGGTGGCCCTGATGGCGCTGGGCCGGGCCGCCCGGGTTCTCTATCTGGGCTCGCCCGCCGGCATGGGTCCGCTGGCCGCCGCCCTGCCGCGGGACGGGAAGGACATCGATCTGCTGCTGCCGGGCTGGCATGCCGGGCTGGCGGCGCTTGCGGCATCCGCCGGATGGAAGGGGCGCATCCTGGTCGGCCTGCCGATGGACCCGGACTCGGTTCCACCGGCGGTCCGCGAGCGGATCACCCGCATCGCACTGACCTCCGGCGTTGGCGACGGGCACGGGGCGGTGACCGCTGCCGGGCTGGCCGCCGCCGAACTGGCCGCCGAGGCGCTGCGTCGGGCGGGCCGGGCGCTGCGCGTCGAGGGTTTCACGGACGCCCTGAACGGGATCGCCGGCTACGAGTCCGGCCTCGGCCAGCCGGTCACCTTCACCCCGGCGCGGCGGCACGGTTTGAACGCGATCCGCGTACTCATCCTGTCAAACGGCGGCGGCCGCCCGGCGGCGGCGTGGGAGGCGGGCGATCCCTGACGGCCGGCATCGCGTCCGGCGCCGGAATTTCTTTGCGTCGAGGGCCGTCCAGCCCCTTCCGCCGGAATCCGGGCAGGGCCATGTGATGCACTCCTGAGGCAACCGGTATCGGACTCGTGGCATGGCGCTCTCGCTTCTGTTCGGCCTCGCTGCCCTGTATTTCGGCGGCGAGCTTCTGGTGCGCGGTTCGGTGTCGCTGGCACGTCGCCTCGGCGTCTCGCCGCTGCTGATCGGCATTACCCTGGTCGGATTCGGCACCTCGACGCCGGAACTGGTGACCAGCCTCGACGCCGCGCTGCGCGGGTCGGCGGGGATTGCCGTCGGCAACGTGGTCGGCAGCAACACGGCGAACATCCTGCTGATCCTGGGGCTGGCGGCGCTGCTGTCGCCGATCGTATGCGATCCGCGCGCCTTTCGCCGCGATGCCGGCATGGTGCTGGTCGCGGCGCTGGCGGCCGTGGCGGCGTCTCTGTGGGGCAGCATCGGCGTCGCGACGGGCGCGGTCTTCCTGGCGTTGCTTCTGGTCTATCTTGTGCATACCTATCGCAGCGAGCGCCTGAACCACAGCGCGTCGGCCGAATTGCACGCGGCGGAAGCCACGCTGGCCGAGCCCGGGCCGCATGCGACGTGGCTGAGCCTGTCCTTTGCCGTCGGCGGCATCGCCTTGACCATCGGCGGCGCGCATCTGCTGGTCAACGGCGCGGTGGACCTGGCCCAGACGCTGGGCGTGTCGGATACGGTGATCGGCCTGACCATCGTCGCCATCGGCACCTCGCTGCCGGAACTGGTCGCCTCGGTGGTGGCGGCCCGCCGGCGGCAGGGCGACATTGCGCTGGGCAACGTGCTGGGCAGCAATATCTACAACATCCTGGGTATCCTGGGCGTGACGGCGATCGTGCGCCCGCTGGAGATCCCGCCGCGGATCCTGGGGCTGGACATCTGGGTGATGCTGGGCGCGACCCTGCTGTTGATCGGCTTTGCCACCATCCGCTCGCGGCTGTCGCGCCGCAAGGGCCTGGCCTTTCTCGGCCTCTACGGGCTTTACGTCGCCTGGCTGGCGCAGGGTGCCTGAACCGGGCTCGCGAAATCGGCGCTCGCGATCCCGTTCACCCCGCGAAAACTCCCTATGGGCCGCCCGCCGCGTAGTCGCCGAACAGGATGTCCTGCAAGTCCAGGGGAAGCTCGTCGGCGTAGAACTTCATGCGCGGATCGGACGGGCGCAACTGGCCGGAATGATCGCCCTTTTCCGAGCAGTAGAGGTGAAAATGCGAGCGCGGGCGACCGAAGCGGAACGTCCAGTCTCCATCCTCGCGGCAGGTCCATTCCAGGTCGGCCTTGTAGGCCTCGACCCGGGCGATATGGCCCTTGCAGGGCTGGCCGTCGGCATAGACGAAGGGGCAGGGAAATTTCATGCCGGTACGTCCTTTCCGGCACCGGCTTCCATGGCCTTGTAGGACTTCGGCCGCTCCAGGAATCCGAAATCCTCGACGAAGACGGTGTGGCTGACCAGATGACCGCTGTCCGACCAGGCATGCAGCTGGAAGGCCGGCGGCTCGCGCGTCCATTGCAGCGCCGCGCCCCGTTTCAGTATCAACTGCATCTGGAAGGCGGTGGATGGGGCGATGCTGGCCGGCACCCCGGCGAAGATCGTATGAATCGGCCGGTGGATATGGCCGCACAGGATGCGCACCACCTGGCGGTGCCGGCCGATCACGGCGGCCAGGCCGCTGGCGTCCTCCAGCCCCATGCGGTCGAGATGCGGCATGCCGGTGGCAAACGGCGGGTGGTGCAGCATGACGATGGTCGGCCGGTCCGGCGCCGCCGCCAGCGTTCGGTCCAGCCAGGCCAGCCGGCCGTTGCACAGCCGCCCGACATTGCTGCCCGGTACCAGGGTATCCAGCGCTACGAAGCGCAGCGGCCAGGTGTCCACGGCATAGAGCAGAAAATGCCCGTCCTCCCAGGGCTGGTCAGGGAAGGCGGCGCGCATGCCGTCGCGATCGTCGTGATTGCCCGGCAGCAGCAGATAGGGCATCGCCAACCGGTCCAGCAGCGCGCGCAATGCCGCGTATTCCTCGGGCCGGCCATCGGCGGTCAGGTCGCCGGTGGCGACCGCCAGATCCGGGCGCGGGTCCAGCGCATCGATGCGGCGGATCGCGGCGGCCAGGTTGGCATGGCTGTCCAGGCCTGGAGCCAGCATCTCGCCTTGCGGCTTGACGTGCATGTCGCTGATCTGTGCAATGAGCATCGCGAGTCGTTCCGTTACAAGGGGCGATACTGTCGGCGATCGGGCGCGCGCCGTCAATTCTTGCGCGTGTTGCGTCTTGCGCGTGTTGCGGAAGGAAGCCGGGGCTGAATGAAACGCGACGAACTGGGCGCCTTCGTGGAGCATTGCGACATCGTCATCGAGGGCGATGCCGACAGGTTGTTCAGCGGCCTGGATTTCGCCGTCAAGGACATCATCGACGTGGCCGGCTGCCGCACCGGATGCGGCAACCCGGACTGGCTGCGCACGCATCCGCCCGCCACGGCCCATGCGCCGGTGGTGAAACGCCTGCTGCGTGCCGGCGCGCGGATGATCGGCAAGACGCATACCGAGGAAATGGCCTATTCGCTGATCGGCGAGAACGCGCATTACGGCGCGCCGGTGAACGTGAACGCGCCGGGTCGCACGGCGGGCGGATCGTCCAGCGGCTCGGCCGCCGCCGTGGCGGCCGGGGCGGCGCATATGGCGCTGGGTTCGGATACCGGCGGATCGGTAAGGATTCCGGCCAGTTTCTGCGGCATCTACGGGCTGCGGCCGACGCATGGCCGGATTCCCCTGCAGGGCATCATGCCGCTGGCCGCCAGCTACGACACGATCGGCTGGTTCGCCCGCGATCCGGCGGTGATGTCCGGCGTCGCCCACGCCCTGTTCGACACCTGGCGCGAGCCGGAAATCCTGACCCGGCTGCTGGTGCCGGAGGACGCCTGGGCGCTGGCCGACCCGGCGGTGCAGGCAGCGCTGCATCCAGCCCTCGACCGGATCGCCGAGCTGGTCGGCCCGCCGCTGAGCGTGATGGCGGCCGAGGGTGGCGATCTCGGCCCGCTGTTCGACGCCTATCTGGTGCTGCAGGGCCGCGAGGCCTGGATCGAGCACCGGGAATGGGTGGAAGCGGTGAAGCCGAAGTTCGGCCCCGGCATCGCCGAACGCTTCACGCTGATCGCCGGCCTGACCGATGCCGAGGTGGCGCGCTGGACGGCGTGGCGTCGCGATTTCTCCGCCCGGCTTCTTGGCATGGTGAACACGGGCGCCGTGATGGTGCTGCCCAGCGCGCCGTCGATCGCCCCCTTGCGCGGTCGGCCGCAGGCGGAACTGGCCGATCTTCGCCGCCGCATCCTGACGATGACCGGCATTTCGGGCCATGCCGGGCTGCCGCAGATCAGCCTGCCGGTTGCTCGTGTCGATGGCTGTCCGGTGGGGCTTTCGATCATCGGTCGGCCGGGTGGCGACGAGGTGCTGCTGGACCTGGCTCGCCGGTTCTGAAAATCGTGGAATGAAACGGCCGCGTTAACGCTTTGTAAGTCTGCCTGCCGCTAGACTTGGTGGTCTCGGATATTCTGGGCACAACAACAACCCGGTCAGGTGTGGAATGGACGAAAGACGCGTCATGTTTGTCAGCTTTGTGGCGGCCGGTCTGGTGCTTGCCGCGGCGTTCCTGGCGGCGCTGGTGATCGGCGTGGCGATCGGGGCGGTGATGCCCCATTGGGCGCTGGGCTACATGCAGGGCATCGTCTTTGCCATCGTGGCGTTGATCCTCGGGCTGCAGCTGCGCAAATTCGCCCGTCAGACGCTGCTGCCGCGTGTCGCCGGGCCGCGTCCGGTGGATCGCGACCTGATGCCGCTGTTGCAACCGCACCGCTCGACCATCGCCAAGATCTGGTTCCTGGTCATTTGCGTGGGCGTGCTGATCCTGTCGATCCCCGCGGAACTCATGGCCGCGCAGGCGACCATCGTGATGATCGGTGTCGTCCTGCCGATGATGCGCGAAAAAATCCTGATCGAGCTCTATCTGCTGAAGACCGAGGATTACTGAGCGCGCCTCGCGCGCTCACGTCGCCCGCTTGGTGCCGGTGGCCATGGCCCGCCCGGGCATGCAGGGCCACGGCGTCGTCGCCGCGGAGCCAGGCAATGGAAACGCCGCCACCGGCGACCAGTGGAACACCCGGACCAAAAGATCCCATACCTCGATCTGGCGCGGCTCGGGCCGTGTTTCGGACGCGGTTTGTCACCTTCGCGCGGCCTTTGGCACGCAGCCCTTCGTACCGCATCGATCCGCGTCAAGGGACCGCAAATAGCCTTTCACAAATAATGGTTTTGTCCTAGGCTGGGCAAAAAAAGAGGGATGCCTTGGCTTATCCCTCGGGGGCGTCGACGGGAAGGGGGTAACGAATTATGGCGCGGACACGGTCGATCGGTCCGTCGGACGCCGATGTCCTGGCGTTACGGCACGAGGTGGAACGGCTGCGGGCGGAATGCGAGGCGTTGCGGAGCCGGCTGGAGTTGCCGCCGGAGTCCGGCGTCGAACGGCCGCCCCTGCGCGAGGGCCGGGCGGTGCCGCCGGAGGGGCCCTATGCGCAGGGCGACAAGTTCAACGCCTTCTACAGGCAGGTCGCGGGGATCCTGGATATTTCCGCCGATGCGATCGTCAGCGCCGATGACCGCGGCGTGGTGCGCCGCTTCAACCGGGGGGCCGAGAACATCTTCGGTTACAGGGCCACCGAGATCATCGGCCGGCCGCTCGACATCCTGATCCCCGAGCGGTTTCGCAAGGCGCATCGCGGCCACATGGCGGCCTTCACGGCATCCCGCGATACCAGCCGCATGATGAACCAGCGCGGCGAGATCGCCGGACTTCGCCGGGACGGCACGGAATTTCCCGCCGAGGCCTCGATCGCCAAGCTGGACGTCTCCGGACGGCCGATCCTGACGATTATCCTGCGCGACATCACCGAGCGCAAACTGGCCGAGGCCGAACATCGCGCCCATGCGGCGCGGATCGAGCATGCCCAGAAACTTGCCAGGCTGGGGTTCTTCGTCTGGGACGACGTGACCGGCAATTGCCTGGAATGTTCGCCGTCGATGGCGGAAATTTTTGCCATGCCGGTGGCGGCGTTCTTCGAGAAACGCGGGACGCTGGCGGCGTATATGAGCTTCGTTCACCCGGACGATCGCGCGCGCGTCGCCCAGGCGATAACGCAAGCCCTGGAGAACGCGGCTCCCTATGACACCGAGTATCGCTGCTACGACGACAACGGGGTGCAGATTCACATCCGTGAGATCGGCGAGCCGATCCTCGACGAAACCGGCCGGCAGTCGCGCACCTTCGGGGCGATGCAGGACGTCACGGCCCTGCGCCGGACAGACCAGACGCCGTGCCGGGCCACCGGCTACTCGTCGTAGGTCAGCAGCGCCTCGAAAGAGACGCCCAGATCTTCCATGCGCTTGCGGCCGCCCAGGAAGGTCAGTTCGACGATGCAGGCGGCGCCACTGACCGTGCCGCCGATCTTGCGGATCAGTTCCACCCCGGCCGACATGGTGCCCCCGGTGGCCATCAGATCGTCGAGAATCACGACCTTGTTGCCCCTGGCGATGGCGTCGGCCTGGATTTCCACCGTGTCGTCGCCGTATTCCAGGCTGTAGCTGTGGCCGACGATGTCGCCCGGCAGCTTGCCCTTCTTGCGCAGCATGGCAAAACCGATGCCGAGCTGCAGGGCCAGCGGCGCGGCGACCAGGAATCCCCGGCTCTCGACGCCGACCAGCACGTCCGGCTCCCAATCCGCCACCGTCGCCGCCATCTTGGCGGTGCAGTAATGCCAGGCGCGCGGATGCGCCAGCATCGGCGAGATGTCGTAGAACAGGATACCCGGCTTGGGAAAGTCCGGGATGCCGCGGATATGCTGCTTCAGGTCCATGGCTGAGCTGTGCCCCTTGCTGACGGCCGGCCGATAAAAAAGCGGCCGCATGGTACCGACGCCCGCCCCGCCGGGCAACCGACAACAGCAGGGTGGCGGATTTTCCGGAACAAGGGCCGCGCGGCGGAGATTCCGGGCGGTTTCCCGGCGGCATCGGCCTGCCGGTCAACGCCGCCGGCGCGGATTCCGGTCAGAAGCGCAGGGCGGCGCCCACCGTCACCGTGTTGATCTTCAGGTCCTGATCCCAGGAATAGGGAAGGCCGCCGGACAGGCCGGTCATGGTCAGGCTGTCGAACCGGATATATTCGTATTCGATGTTGACGCTCAGCTGCCTGGACAGGGCGTAGCCGATGCCGACGCCAGCGGTCCAGCCGGTCTCAATGCCGTCGCTGCCCGCATCGATCGCGGAAGGGCCGCAGGCGCCGGCCGTGCAACTGTCCTTCACCGCCAGGTCGAGATCGGCAAAGGCCGCGCCGCCCTTCATGTAGTACAGCATCCGGTCCGGCGCGAAGCCGATCCGCCCGGTGAGTTCCGCATAGGGGCCGGTGGCGAGGACCGAGACGGTGTCCAGGCCGCCCGAAGCGGGATCGGCCCCGTCACCCTGCACGCCCAGATATCCCAGACCGGCCTCCACGCCCATGACCAGCCCGACGGATTCCCAGTCGTAGCCGACGCGGGCGCCGCCGATCGTTCCCTCGACATTGTGGCCCCAGCCGTTACCGGCACCGTTATAGATGTTGGCGCCGGTTTCGATCGTGGTGTTCTTGCCCCAGCCATAGCCGATATAGCCGCCGGCATGGACACCGCCCCAGTAGGGCGGCGTGGGCTGGAAGGTCTGGGCGGCAAGGCCGGCGGGAAAGGCGAACAGCGCGGCGGCGCAAAGGCCGGCGGCGAGAATTCGGTTCGGATTGTCGTGTCGCATGGTCAAGGTCTCCATCCAATCGGTTGCGCAAGCGACCCCCCGATCGACAGCGCCCGACTATACCGGTTTGCCCGGCGGACCGGCTGAACTATTCGCGAAAAAACACGGAAAATCAGCGAGAAACCGGTTACCCAACCGGTTTCGCCAGGCCCTCGACGATCTCGGTATTGGGCGTGTGCAGGAAGAATTCGGTTGCCACGCGGATCTTGGCCGCGCGGATGCCGGCACCGAGGATGACGAAGGGCCGCCGCATGACCTCGCCATCGATCCACAGCGGCAACTCCGCTGGCAGGCCCGGCGGCGTCACTCCGCCCAGTTCCATGCCGGTGATGCGCTTGGTCTCGCCGGGGTCGGCGAAGGACACCTTGCGCGCCTCCAGCTTCTTGCGAATCGTCGTGTTGACGTCCAGCCGGTGGGTGGCCAGCACCACACAGGCGGCGAATTTCTCTTCGCCGGTCTTCGATTTCACCAGGATGGCGTTGGCCGAATCCTCCAGCGCATGGCCGTAGCGCGCGCAGAATGCGGCGGTGTCCGCCAGGTCGGGGTCGCAGTCCATCACCTCGTAGGGGATGCCGGCGGCATCCATCGCCGCGCGCACGACAGGGGGCAGTCGGTCCTTCAGATCGCTCATGGCGGCCAGCATAACGGCGTCGCGGCCGATGGCAAGACGCCTGCGCGGGCTACTCCGCCTGTCGTTCCGGATGGCTGATACTGTGCAGGGTTGCCTCGGCCCAGGCCTGGCCGTCCTCGGTGTCCTCGTGCACCAGGCTGACCAGGCACATCGCATCGCCGCAACCCACCATGCCCTCGACAATGCGGTTCGGCGCGTCGGGCCGGCTGGTGGCGCTGCCGACCACGTTGCCGACGCGGAAATCGATGGCGCCGGGCATGCCCCGGGTCTGGGCGATGCGGTCGGCGACCGCGCGTTCGCCGGAATCTCCGGTCTCGCTGGTGGTCTCGAAGCTGGTTCCGTGCATGGTCCGCTCGGCGAAGGCGTAATATACCGTCTGACCCTCGTTTTCCTCGCCGGTGATGAAGTATCCCGGCAGAATCGCCCGCCATTGCCCGGTCAGCGGGCGCGCCATCAGGCCGCGGCGGAAGCCGACCCCTGTCGGCGCGGGCGGCTTGGCCGGATGCCGCCCACCGTTCAACAGGGCCCACAATTCGCGGATGGGCGCCTCGGGCAGGGTTATGTCCGGATCGATCTCATGCGCCCGGGCGAAACAGCCCAGCGTGGCGTGATAGAGGTCCTGTTCGGCGGCATAGGCGGGTGGCGTCCAGCGCACCGCCTGCCACGCCATCGCCAGGCCGCAGCCCAGCCAGTAGCGCGCGTCGTCGCGGGGATGCCATGCGGGGAAGAATTCCGCGGCCGCCACGGCAAGTTCGGCATCGTCCGCCATGGCCACGCCGGTAAACCAGTCGCGTGTCCACTCGCCCATGCTGGACACCGCATAGGCGTCGCTGACGATCTTGTCGCCCACCGGCAAGGAAATGGCGATCGGGGCGTCGTCGTGGTCGTATTCCAGGAAACCGGCCGCCAGGTCCCGCAGCCAGCCCGCCATGGCGGCCTGCAAGCCGATGAAATCGTAGCCGCCGCGGTAGCCGGTCTCGTCCCCTTCCCCCGCGCCGCGATCCTGCCAATCCCAGACAATGTCCAGGGTCTGGCCGATGGCTTCCAGAAGGTCGACCAGCCAGGCGTGATAGCCGGGGCCAGCCGACGAGGTCTTGGCCGAGACCACCAGGGCCGCGCCGTCGAGGACGAATTCGACATCCTCCTCGGCCGGATGCAAGCGCACATGAAGAACGCCGTCGCCGCTGGCAAAATTCAGTATCAACCGGTCGAGCGGGTCGGCGACCGCCGCCCGGATCGCCGAAGCCACCTGTTCCAGCGCGCCGCCGGGCTCGTCCAGTTCGGCCGAAATCCTCAGGCCCAGTCCCATTCCGGTATCTCCCGATAATCCGCCCGCGCGCGCGGGCGCGACTCGAAGAGGCACACTAACAACGCCAAGGTTAGCGGAGTATTAATTTGTCCGCCGAGGAATAAATCGAACCGATTCAGGGGTCGTTAACATTCTTATCCGTAGAATTAAACGGTGCGGGTGGGCACGCCGTCTCGTGACGATATGGAGAATGGTGTCATGCAGCATCCCGTCAAGGGCAGGGTTCGCCTCGCCTCGACGCCGGTCCGGCTCTGGTGCCGGATATTTCGCCCTCAGGATCCGCGCGGCTGGGCCGATTACCATTGCGTTACGGCGCGCAACGGCCTGCTTTGGCTCCACACCCACGGACTGGCGCGCCGGATCGGCTACGACCTGGAAATCACCGACGTCCCCCGCGAATTGCGGCGGGAAGCCCTGGAGTTGATGATCGCCCTGGCACGCCTTGCGCGTTCGCGCGGAATGCTGAAGCCCGACAGCGATCTTACCGCGACTCTCGGCGGGCCGGGGCACGGGATTCCGCAGACCGCCACGCTGCGCAAGGCGCCGCATTCCGACCGGGAACATGGCGCGCTGCTCAGGCTGGTCGACCGTGGCGAACCGATGCAGTCGCGCTTTCCCAAGCGGCTGTTTGCCTCCTGGTTGCTGGCATTGGCCGACGGCGGCAAGGAGCCGCGGCAGAAGGAGGCGCTGTGCCGCAAGGCGCTGGCGATCTTCCCCGGCGAGCATTGCGATGGTCTCGCCGGCGCCGATCTGCCGGACGGCCAGGTGAACAGCCCGGACTTGCAGGAACGCACCAATCTCGGCGCCTATATCGGGCTGACCGAGGCGCTGTGCGCGCAGCGCCGTTTCTCCGAGGCCTGCGGGCCGGCCGCCGAGGCCATCGCCCGCTGCCCTGGCTGGGCGGCGCGGTATCGCGACCGGCTTCTGCAGTCGAGTCCGGTTCGCGATCCCTATCTGCAATTCTGGAAGGATCTGAACGTGTCCGAGATCGTCGGCCGCCTGCGCGGCGCGGCGCCGGCGCCCGCGGATGCACCGCGAAAACCCTTCGCATTCGGCAGGCGGCCGAAAGACCCCTACGCCGAATTGCTGGCGCGCGGCTAGGCATCCGATGCAGCACCCGATCACCCCCGAGACAAGGCTGGCCACGCCGGCATCGCGCCTGATGCACGCCATGTTCCGGCGGCGCGACCCGGTCGGCTGGGCCGATTACCATTGCGTCGAGGACGCCGATGGAACCTTCTGGGTCCATACGCATGGCCTGCGCCGCCGGCACCTGCCCGACATGGAGATCGCCGGCGTGCCGCACGACATGCGCGGCCATGCCCATCAGGTGCTGTTCGGAATCGCCGCGCATGCGCGGACCGAGCGCCCGTTGAGCGCTCATGGCGAGCTGGAGGGCGTGTTCTCGGCGCCGAGCCAGAATTTCCGGCAGGCCGTGACCCTTTACCGGGCGCCGCACGAGGATGCCGCGCATGGCGCGCTGCTGCGCATCGTCGATCGCGACCAGCCGATGGAATCCGGCTTCCCGCGCCGCCTGTTCGCATCGCATCTGGCGGCTTGGGCGGAATTGCAGCCGGACCCGGCGCGGCGCGAGGCGATGTGCCGCCGCTCGCTGGCCCTGTTTCCCGGTTTCTTTCTGGAGATGAATGCCGGCGCCGGGCTTCGGCCGGACGATCCGGATCTGACCGATCTGCAATTCCGGGCCAATCTGTCGGCCTGCATCACGCTGGCGGGCGCCCTGTTCGACCAGGGCCGCGCCCGCGAAGGCTTCGGCTATCTGGAACAGGCCGTGGCGCGCTGTCCGGCCTGGGGTCGCATCCATCGCGACCATATCCTGAGGCATTATCGCGGTGAGGACCGCTACTATTATTTCTGGCGGGAAGCCGACATTACCGAGATATGCCTGCGATTGCGCCCGGCCAACTCCATGGGCATGGCACCTGCCCTCGCAGGGACCGCCGGGCCGGACGCGCGGCGTGCCTGACAGGCGTCATTCCGCCGGCACCGGTTGATATTTTCCGCCGGTTCCCAGGAACTCGCGCCCGTCCTTGCGGTAGAAACTTTCCACCCCGGCATCGCGCAGCACCGCCAGCATGTTGGGCGCCCGGCCGCCCTCGGCTTCGATCCGGTCGAGCACGCGGCGCGGACCCAGCGTGTCCAGCAACTGGAACGGGCCCTGCTTCCAGGCGAAGCCCCAGCGCATGGCGCGGTCCACATTGACGATATCGTCGGAAATCTGCGGCACCAGGTCGGCCGCGTAGGCCAGCGTCCCGCCCATGCAGGCCCAGGCGAAGCGGCCTTGCGCGTCGTCGGCGAAGATCAGTCCGGCCGCGTCGCCATGCGCCGGCAGGGCCTCCACCGACGGCCGCCAGGCCCCGGCGACAAGGTCGAAGGTCTCCTTCGCCCGGCTGCCATCCGGGTTCTTCACCAGCTTGTAGAAGCCGCCGCCGGTCTTGCGGCCAAGCTGGCCGCGCTCCAGCAGCGCCTGTTCCTCGGGCGGGAACGAAGTGAATTCGTGGCCCGCATCCTTGCCCGGCAGGTTCTTCGCCAGGTTCTTGCCGACGAAATCCATGACGTCGAGGCCGATCAGGTCGATCAGCCCGTACAGCCCGGTGGACGGGAGACCCAGCGGCGCCCCCATCAGCGCATCGACCATCTCCATGCTCAGCCCGTCGCGCAGCGCCGCCCGCGCCTTGTGCAGCCCGGCCAGCATGAAGAAGCAGCCGATGCGGTTGCCGATGAAATTCACCGTGTCCTTGGCGTGTACCACGCCCTTGCCCAGCCGCCTGCCGCAGAACTCCGCCATCGCCGCGACGACGTCGGGCGTGGTGTCCTGGCTGGGCACCAGCTCCATCAGCTTCATCACCTTGACCGGGTTGAAGAAATGCGTGACCACGATGTCGCGGCGCAGGCGGGCCGGCATGTCGAAGGCGATGGAATGCAGCGGAATGCCCGAGGTGTTGGTGCTGACCACCGAGCCGTCCCGGCGCAGGGGCTCCAGCTTGCGGAACAGCGTACGCTTGGTCGGCAGGTCCTCGATCACCGCTTCGCAGATCCAGTCGTAATCGGCGATCCGCTCC
>JAHELM010000025.1 GCA_024644185.1 Rhodospirillales bacterium
CTGCAGTCCGGCCGCCGTCAGGTAGTCGGTGACCACCTGCGAGCCCGGCGCCAGCGAGGTCTTCACCCAGGGTTTGGCCTTAAGGCCCAGCGCCCGAGCCTTGCGCGCCACCAGGCCGGCGGCGACCAGCACACCCGGATTGGAGGTATTGGTGCAACTGGTGATCGCGGCAATCACCACATCGCCATTGCGCAAGGAATAGTCGCCGTCCTTGACCGGCACCGCCGCGTCGATCCGAGCGCCGCCATCCTCGATCGCCTTGGTGGCGGAGGCCGCCACGCCCGACAGCGGCACCCGGTCCTGCGGACGCTTCGGTCCAGCCAGGCTGGGTTCGACCGAGGACAGATCGAACTCAAGCGTGTCGGTGAACACCGGTTCCCGCGCGTTGCGGTCGCGCCACATGCCCTGCGCCTTGGCATAGGCCTCGACCAGCGCCACGCGGTCGGCGTCGCGGCCGGTGAATGTCAGGTAGCGGATGGTTTCCTCGTCGATCGGGAAGAACCCGCAGGTCGCGCCGTATTCGGGGGCCATGTTGGCGATGGTCGCGCGGTCGGCCAGGCTGAGATTGTCCAAGCCGGGGCCGAAGAATTCGACGAATTTGCCGACCACGCCATGCTTGCGCAGTATCTGCGTGACGGTCAGCACGAGATCGGTCGCCGTCATGCCCTCGCGCAGCTTGCCCGACAGCCGCATGCCGACCACCTCGGGGATCAGCATGGAAACCGGCTGGCCCAGCATCGCCGCCTCGGCTTCGATGCCGCCGACGCCCCAGCCCAGCACCGCCATGCCGTTTACCATGGTGGTGTGGCTGTCGGTGCCAACCAGCGTATCGGGATAAGCGAATGTGCGGCCTGCTTCGTCGCGCGTCCACACGGTCTGCGCCAGATATTCCAGGTTTACCTGGTGGCAGATACCGGTGCCGGGCGGTACCACGCGGAAATTATCGAACGCGGTCTGGCCCCAGCGCAGGAACTCGTAACGTTCGCGGTTGCGCTCGAATTCCACCGCGACGTTGCGGGCAAAGGCGTTCTTGTCGCCGAAGGCATCGACCGCCACGGAATGGTCGATCACCAGATCGACCGGCGACAGCGGATTGATCCGCCGCGGGTCGCCGCCCAGCGCCACCATCGCCTCACGCATCGCCGCCAGATCGACCACGGCGGGAACGCCCGTGAAATCCTGCATCAGAACGCGGGCCGGCCGGTAGGCGATCTCGCGGTCGCTGCGCCGATCCTTGACCCATCCCGCCAGCGCGCGGATATCGTCGATCGTGACCGTGCGCCCGTCCTCGTAGCGCAGAAGGTTTTCAAGCAGGACCTTCAGCGAAAACGGCAATCGCGAGAGATCGCCGATGGCGGTCTCGGCTGCGGCAAGGCTGAAATAATCGTAATTTTTGCCTCCTGCGTTCAGGGTGCGGCGAGTTTTCAGGCTGTCCTGGCCGAAGACGCTCACGTCGGTATCTCCCTGGCTGGTCCCGGCGCGAGGGGCGGGACGTTGACCGCATGGCCGCGGCGGCAAACAGGCACGGCGCGGCGCGGGCCATGTATATGCGGAAACGGCAACGATTTGAAGAGGCGATTTGTTGCAATGCAGCAGCGCCGGCGGCGCGCCTGTGCCGAGAACCTTGACCTGAGGCCGCGCAACCTGTACCAAATTCAACAAGTCCTTTAATGGACAATAAGAAAATCCATTTCCCGGGAGGAAAATCACGGTGCAGCAGGGCACTGATTCCATCCATTCCGCGCGGCGGAAAACGGGCTTCGGCTGCGTATCGGCCGGGCTCCGCGCATGACAGCGGCCGATACCTTTCCCAAGCTTCTGCGCGAAAACGCCGCCCGCATCGGCGGACGACCGGCGTGCCGGGAGAAGGATATGGGTATCTGGCAGAGCTGGACCTGGACCCAGATCGCCGACGAGGTCCGGGCGCTGGCCTGCGGACTTGCGGCCCTGGGCTTCAAGCCGGGCGACCGCATCGTCATTGTCGGCGACAACCGGCCGCGGCTCTACTGGACGATGACCGCCGCGCAAGCGATCGGCGGCGTGCCGGTGCCGGTCTATCAGGATGCCGTGGCCGACGAGATGGCCTATGTCGTCGACCATGCCGGGGCGCGCTTCGCCATGGCGGAGGATCAGGAACAGGTCGACAAGCTGATGGAGATCATGCCCCGCTGCGCGCAGTTGGAGCAGATCGTCTATGATGATCGGCGCGGCATGCGAAACTACCATCAGGCCTTCCTGCACGATTTCGACACCGTTCAGGAAAAGGGCCGCGATTTCGACCGGGAACACCCTGATTTCTATGAACAATCGGTCGCCGCCGGCAAGGGGTCGGACGTCTCGGTGATGCTCTATACCTCGGGCACCACCGGCAAACCGAAAGGTGTCGTGCTGAACCATGCCAACGTGATGTGCACGGCCCGAAACAACCAGAAAATGGAAGGGCTGGACGATCGTGACGAGATCCTGGCCTATCTGCCGATGGCCTGGGTCGGTGACCATATCTTCTCGTTCGGCCAGAACTATACCGCCGGCTTCTGTGTCAACTGCCCGGAATCGCCGGCGACCGTGATGCAGGACCTGCGCGATATCGGGCCCACCTATTTCTTTGCTCCGCCGCGCATTTTCGAAAACATCCTGACAGCCGTAATGGTGCGGATGGAGGATGCTTCGGCGATCAAGCGGGCGGGCTTCGACTTTTTCATGGGGCTGGCGGCGCGCGTGGGCACCCGCATCCTGGACCGCAAGCCGGTCGGCCTCGTCGACCGGGCGCTGTACGCGCTGGGCGATCTGCTGGTCTACGGGCCGCTGAAGAACACGCTCGGCTTCAGCCGCATCCGCCTGGCCTATACCGCGGGCGAGGCGATCGGGCCGGATATCTTCGACTTCTTCCGAGCGCTGGGCATCAACCTGAAACAGCTTTACGGCATGACCGAGGCCAGCGTCTTCATCACCGTGCAGCCGGATGGCGAGATCACGCCCGATGCGGTGGGCAGGCCGGCGCCCGAAGTCGAAGTGAAGATTGCCGAGAGCGGCGAGGTTCTGTTCCGCGGCCCCGGCACCTTCGTCGAATATTACAAGAACCCCGAGGCCACGGCCGAGACGAAGGACCCACAGGGCTGGGTGCATACCGGCGATGCCGGGCTGTTTCTGGAAAACGGACACCTGAAGATCATCGACCGGGCGAAGGATGTGGGGCGGCTGACAGACGGCACGCTGTTTGCGCCGAAATACATCGAGAACAAGCTGAAATTCTTCCCCAACATCAAGGAGGCCGTGGCCTTCGGCGCCAACCGGGACAGCGCCGCCGCATTCATCAATATCGACGCGACGGCAATGGGGAACTGGGCCGAGCGCAACAATATCGCCTATGGCGGCTATACCGAGCTGGCCAGCAATCCGCAGGTGCTGAAGATCATCAAGGGGCATGTCGAACAGGTGAACCGCGACCTGGCGCGCGATCCGCATCTTGGCGGATCGCAGATCGCCCGCTTCCTGGTGCTGCACAAGGAACTGGATGCCGACGACGGCGAGTTGACCCGCACCCGCAAGGTGCGCCGCCCGTTCATCGCCGAACGCTATGCGCCGCTGATCGAGGCGCTGTATTCGGGCGCCGCCACGGGACATATCGAAACCGAGGTCACCTTCGAGGACGGCCGCAAGGGGCAGTTGAAGGCCGATATCGCCATCGTCGACGCCGATACCTTTCCGATCGCCGCGCCGCTGAAGAAGGCAGGCTGAGGCAAGCCATGACCGAACACTCGAAGAAGATCGGCGATCCGCTGCTGAAGGTCGACAACATCTCGCTCGGTTTCGGCGGGGTGCAGGCCCTCAGCAATATCAGCTTCGAGATTCGCGAGCACGAGATTCTGGCCATCATCGGCCCGAACGGCGCCGGCAAGACGTCGATGCTGAACGTCATCAACGGGTTCTATCATCCGCAGCAAGGCACCATCACCTTTCGGGGCGAGGTGCGCCGGGCCATGCGCCCCTACATTGCCGCCCGGCAGGGCATCGCCCGCACCTTCCAGAACGTGGCGCTGTTCAAGGGAATGTCGACGCTGGACAACATCATGACCGGCCGAAACCTGCGCATGCAAAGCAATTTCTTCTGGCAGATACTGCATTACGGGCCGGCGCGGCGCGAGGAAATCGAACACCGCCGGCGCGTCGAGGAAATCATCGACTTCCTGGAGATCCAGGCGATCCGGCGCGTGCCCGTGGGCAAGCTGCCCTACGGCCTGCAGAAGCGGGTGGAACTGGCGCGCGCCCTGGCGATGGAGCCGGAGTTGCTGCTGCTCGACGAGCCGATGGCCGGAATGAACGTCGAAGAGAAGGAAGACATGTCGCGCTTCATCCTCGACGTCAACGAGCAGTTCGGCACCACCATCGCGCTGATCGAACACGACATGGGCGTGGTGATGGATATTTCCGACCGCGTCGTGGTGCTGGACTATGGACGCAAGCTGGCCGACGGCACGCCGGACGAAGTGCGCGGCAACCAAGGCGTCATCGACGCCTATCTGGGCGTCCCCCACGAATGAGGCGGCGGCGACATGGGTGATTTCACATTCTTCCTGGAGACCACCATCAGCGGCCTGATGACCGGGGTCATGTATTCGCTGGTGGCACTGGGCTTCGTGCTGATCTTCAAGGCGTCGGGCATCTTCAACTTCGCCCAGGGGGTGATGTGCCTGTTCGCCGCCCTGACCCTGGTCGGGCTGATGGAAAAATTCGGCCTGCCGGCATGGCTTGCCATCATCGCCACCATCGGCGTCATGATCGTGCTGGCCTGGCTGATCGAGCGCTTCGTCCTGCAATACATGGTCAGCCAGAGCCCGATAATCCTGTTCATGGCGACCATCGGCCTGGCCTATGTTCTGGAAGGCGTCGGCGACCTGATGTGGGGATCGGATGTCAAGCTGCTGGATATCGGCCTGCCCCAGGGCGCTTCCGACTGGATGCTCGATAATTTCAACATCTATGTCGAGAAGCTGGAACTGGTAGCCGGCGTGGTGGCCGCCGCCATGGTGGCCGTGCTGGCGGTGTTTTTCCAGAAGACCCGTATCGGCCGCGCCCTGCGGGCCGTCGCCGACGATCATCAGGCGGCGCTGTCGGTGGGCATATCGCTGCGCACGATCTGGGTCATCGTCTGGTCGGTGGCGGGCATCGTGGCGCTGGTTACCGGCATCATGTGGGGGTCAAAATCCGGTGTTCAGTTCTCGCTGTCGCTGATCGCGCTCAAGGCATTGCCGGTACTCATCCTCGGTGGCTTTACGTCGATCCCGGGTGCCATCGTCGGCGGCCTGATCATCGGCGTCGGCGAGAAATGGGCGGAAATCTACGTCGGCAGCCTGGTCGGCGGCGCCATCGAGAACTGGTTCGCCTATGTGTTGGCGCTGATGTTCCTGCTGGTTCGCCCGCAGGGGCTGTTCGGCGAAAAGATCATCGAGAGGGTCTGACCCCATGCTGTACAGGGAAGCCGGCCAGTTCAAAACCAGCTACGAGGCGGATCAGGCGGTCTTTCCGATCCGACAGGACCGCTGGGTCATCGCCGTGGTCCTGATCGTCGCCCTGGCGGCGGTGCCGCTGGTCATCGAGGATTACTGGACCAATGCGGTGATGCTGCCCTTCCTGGTCTATGCCCTGGCGGCACTCGGCCTGAACATCCTGGTCGGCTATTGCGGGCAGATCTCGCTGGGCACCGGCGGGTTCATGGCGGTGGGCGCCTTTGCCGCATTCAAGCTGACGACGATGTTCCCCGGGATGAACCTGATCGCCGTGCTGCTGCTGTCGGGGCTGGTGACCGCCGGCGTCGGCGTGGTGTTCGGCCTGCCGAGCCTGCGCATCAAGGGCTTCTATCTTGCGGTCGCGACGCTGGCGGCGCAGTTCTTCCTGGTCTGGCTGTTCAACAAGGTGGAGTGGTTCTACAACTACAACGCCACCGGCCAGATCACCATGCCGCCGCGCGAGATCTTCGGCTTCCTGGTTACCGGGCCGGCGGCCAAACCCGCGGTAAAATACCTGTTCGCGCTGTCCTTCGTCATCGTCTTTGCGGTCGTGGCAAAGAATCTGGTGCGCGGGCGCATCGGCCGGATGTGGATGTCGATCCGCGACATGGACATCGCCGCCGAGCTGATCGGCGTACGGCCCCTGCATTCCAAGCTTTCGGCCTTCGCCGTCAGTTCCTTCTATATCGGCGTCGCCGGCGGGTTGTTGTTCACCGTCTGGCTGGGCGCGGCCGAGGTCACCGAGGCCTTCGGCATCGACAAGTCCTTCCTGGTTCTGTTCATGGTGATCATCGGCGGACTGGGCTCTGTCCTGGGATCGTTCCTCGGCGCCGGATTTCTGGTGCTGATGCCGATCCTGCTGAAGAATTTCATGGTCGGCGGCCTGGGGATATCGCCAGTGGTCGCCAAGCATGTCGAGATCACCACCATGGGCGTCCTGATCATCCTGTTCCTGATCGTCGAACCGCACGGGCTGGCCCGGCTGTGGCAGATTACCAAGGAGAAACTGCGCCTATGGCCGTTTCCGTACTAGACTGGAACGTCTGGCGGCGTTGGGGGGAGACGTAAAGAACCAAACCAAAACACAAACTTTCCTGGGAGGAGTATAAGAACATGAAACTCAAGATATTCACGACCTTGCTGGTGGCGGCCGCGCTGGCCTTGCCGCTGGCGGCATCCGCCGGGGCGTATGAACTGAACGTTCCGTCGCTGACCTACCGCACCGGCCCCTACGCGCCGAACGGCATTCCCTTCGCCAATGGGTACGCGGATTACTGGAATCTGCTGAACGAGCGCGATGGCGGCATCGAGGGGATCAAGATCAATCTCTTCGAATGCGAAACCGCCTACAACACCCAGCAGGGCGTCGAGTGCTACGAGAACACCAAGGGCCAGAACGGCGGCTCGCTGATCTATCAGCCGCTGTCGACGGGCATTACCTATCAGTTGATCCCGAAGGTTACCGAAGACAACATCCCGCTGTTCTCCATGGGCTATGGCCGCACCTCGGCGGCGAACGGCAAGGTGTTCCCCTGGATCTTCAATTTCCCGGCCACCTATTGGGACGGCGCCACCGCGATCATGCAGTATGTCGCTGACCGCGAAGGCGGCATGGACAAGCTTAAGGGCAAGAAGGTCGCCCTCGTCTATCACAACTCCGCCTATGGCAAGGAACCGATCCGCACGCTGGAAGTCATGGCCGCGAAATACGGCTTCGAATTGCAGTTGCTGCCGGTGGATCATCCCGGTCAGGAGCAGAAAGCCACGTGGCTGCAAGTTCGCAAGGATCGGCCGGACTGGGTACTGTTGTGGGGCTGGGGCGTGATGAACCAGGTCGCGATCAAGGAAGCCGCCTCGGTCCGTTATCCGATGGACCATTTCGTCGGCATCTGGTGGTCGGCCTCCGAGAACGATGTGTTGCCGGCCGGCGATGAAGCCAATGGCTATCTGGCCGCCACCGTCCACGCGGCGGGCGCCGGGTTCCCCCTGCATCAGGACATCTTCAAATTCCTCTATGACAAGGGCAAGGGCGCGGGCGAGCGCGAGCGCGTCGGCGAGGTGCTGTACAATCGCGGCGTCCTGGCGGCGATGTGGACCGCCGAGGCCATGCGCAATGCCATGAAGATCCACAAGACCAAGGAAATCACGCCGGCCATGCTGCGTGACGGCTTCGAAACGCTGAAGGTCGACGAAAAGCGGCTGGCCGAACTCGGTCTCAAGGGTTTCACGTATGGCATCGAGATCACCTGCGCCAATCACAGCGGCCCGGGCAAGGCGGCCATCCAGCAGTGGGACGCCAAAGCCAAGCAATGGAATATCATCTCCAAGTTCTACGACCGGATGGACGAGATCACGGGTCCGCTGATCGAGGAAGATTCCGCCGGTTTCGCGAAGGAAAGCAACATTACTCCGCGCAGCTGCGGCTGATCGGCATTTCCCCCGCCCCTTGACCGGGGCGGGGGATTTTTCCCGGCATTGATGTTTTGAATTTCGTGACGGATAGCGACACCATGAGCGCGACGGCCCAGATCAGAGACGAACCGGTAACCGGAGCCGCGGCCGCGCTGCTGGCGGTCAACAATATCGAGGTCATTTACGACCACGTGATCCTGGTTTTGAAGGGCGTGTCGCTGGAGGTTCCCGCTGGCGGCATCGTCGCCCTGCTGGGCGCCAATGGCGCCGGCAAGACGACCACGCTGAAGGCTATTTCCAACCTGCTGGGCGCCGAGCGCGGCGAAGTCACCAAGGGATCAATCCTGTTCGAGGGTTCGCCGATCCAGGCTTTGACCCCGAACGCGCTGGTCCGGCGTGGCGTCATCCAGGTGATGGAGGGCCGCCACTGCTTCGAACATCTGACCGTCGAGGAAAACCTGCTGACCGGCGCCTATACGCGCGCCGATGGGCGCGCCGCGGTGCAGCGGGATCTGGCGATGGTCTACGAATATTTTCCGCGGCTGAAACAGCGGCGGACCAGCCTCGCCGGCTATACCTCGGGCGGCGAGCAGCAGATGTGCGCCATAGGCCGGGCGCTGATGGCGCGGCCGAAGATGATCCTGCTGGACGAACCGTCCATGGGCCTGGCGCCGCAGCTGGTCGAGGAAATCTTCGAAACGGTGCGTCAACTCAATCAGGAAAAGGGCGTCACCTTCCTGCTGGCCGAGCAGAACACCAATGTCGCGCTGAAATACGCGACCTACGGCTATATCCTGGAAAATGGCCGCGTGGTTATGGATGGCGACGCGGACTCGCTGCGCCAGAACGAGGACGTCAAGGAATTCTATCTTGGCCTGTCGGCAGGCGGCCGCAAGAGCTATCGCGACGTCAAGCACTACAAGCGCCGCAAGCGCTGGCTGACCTGAGAGTCCGACGGAGAAAACAGGAATGAGCGAGCACTACGACGACCTCGAGACGCGCGATCCCGAGGTGCGCGAGACTGCCCTGATGGCGGCACTGGCCGACGCCGTGGCGCATGCGCAACGCAGCGCTCCCGGCCTCGCGAATATTCTGGCCCGTGTGGACCCCGCCGCGGTCACCTCGCGCGCGGCCCTGGCGATGCTGCCGGTCACGCGCAAATCCGACCTCATGACATTGCAGGCATCGGCGCCGCCCTTCGGTGGGCTAACCGCCGCGCCGGCGCGTGAGATGGCGCGGCTGTTCCTGTCGCCCGGCCCGATCGCCGACCCGGAAGGCCATGGGCGCGACTGGTGGCGCTTCGGCCGCGCGCTGTTCGCCGCCGGGTTTCGCAAGGGCGACATCCTGCACAATTGCTTTGCCTATCACTTCACCCCGGCCGGGGCGATGCTGGAATCGGCGGCGCATGCGCTGGGCTGCGCGGTTTTCGCCGGCGGCGTCGGACAGACGGAAATGCAGGTGCAGGCGATCGCGCATTTCTCCGCCGACGGCTTTGCCGGCACACCCGACTTCCTGAAGATCGTGCTCGACAAGGCGGCGGAGATGCAGGTGGCCCTGACCTCGCTTAAAAAGGCACTGGTGTCGGGTGGCGCGCTGACGCCCAACTTGCGCAGGGATATCGCGGCGCATGGCGTTGCCGTCCTGCAATGCTATGGCACCGCCGATCTCGGGCTGATCGCCTATGAATCTCCGGCGTTGGAGGGCATGATCGTCGACGAAGGGGTGATCGTCGAAATCCTGCGGCCCGGAACCGGCGATCCCGTTCCCGAGGGTGATGTGGGCGAAGTCGTGGTCACCGCCCTGAACCGCGAGTATCCGCTGATCCGGTTTGCCACCGGCGATCTGTCGGCGATTCTGCCAGGCACCAGCCCCTGCGGCCGCACCGCGCCGCGCATCAAGGGCTGGATGGGGCGCGCCGATCAGACCACCAAGGTCCGCGGCATGTTCGTGCATCCCGGCCAGATCGACCGCGTGGTCAAGCGACATACGGAAATCCGCCGTGCGCGCCTGGTCGTCGGCAGCGCGGACGGCAAGGATTCGGCAATCCTGCTCTGCGAGTGCGATACGCCGCCGCCAGGCCTCGCCGAGGCCATCGGCATCACGATCCAGGCCGAGTGCAAACTGCGCGCCGAAATCAAAATCGTTAATACCGGAGCGATTCCGAACGATGGCAAGGTGATCGAGGACGCACGGAGTTATCGATAGAAGATTCGTACTGCATTGATATACATAGACTACTCTCAAGATAGATCGAATTTGGTATTCCTTTTAAAAAAATTAACGATTGTGCCACAATAATGCCACAATTCCGGCAAACCTTGACCATAGTTCGGGAGTGATATGAACCCGCTGAGACCTCCCCTCTCAGTTGAGGCTAACCCTGACAGCCTCTGTTTGCGACCTTATCCAAGGGGTCGCCTAGAGTATGGCGGTTGCCGGCCCACCCCCGGCAACCGCCATTTTTATTGCCCCAAATTTAGGCCCTGTCCCGTGAAAATCGACTTGCTTATCCGGCGCATGCAGCTTATCGCCTCCATGTCGCGGGATATGCCATAGCTCTGGCGCGATTTGGAGATGGTTCGCATGCCCAACCGATTTTCCGGCCACGGCCTGACCTGTTTTCGGGGCGAGCGCTTCGTATTCGAGGCGCTCGACTTTTCAGTCGCAGCCGGTGAGGCGCTGGTGCTGACCGGGCCGAACGGCAGCGGCAAGTCCAGTCTGATACGCATCATGGCCGGGCTTTTGTCGCCGCTGGAGGGCCATCTTGCCTGGGATGGCGAACCGATCGCTGGCGCGCCGGAAGACCACAGCGCCAGCCTGCATTACGTGGGCTACCAGGATGCCATAAAGCCGGCGATGACCGTGAGCGAGAACCTGGCGTTCTGGGCCGGGCTACGGGGCGCGCGGGGTGACGTCGGCGCGGCACTGGATGTTGTCGGGCTTGGCCGTTTGGCGGCGACGCCGGCGCAGTTCCTGTCATCGGGCCAGCGACGGCGCCTGTCTCTCGCCCGGTTGGCGGCGAGCCCGGCCCCGCTTTGGCTGCTGGACGAACCGACGGTAGGCCTCGACCGTGCCGCCGTCGGCATTCTGGAATCGCTGATCGCCAGGCATCGGGCGGAGGGCGGCATCGTCATCCTGGCCACGCACCAGCCGATCGCCGCGGGCGACGACGCCGGATCGCTCGATCTGGGCGCCTACACGGCGCGCCGTCAGGTCTTCGACGACCAGAGCGAAGGAGCCGCGGCATGATCCACGCGCTGTTTCATATGGCCGGGCGCGACCTGCGGCTGGCGCTGCGGCAGGGCAGCGACGTCGCCATGGTCATCAGCTTCTTCGTCATTACGGTGACGCTGTTCCCGCTGGGCGTGGGGCCGGAGCCCAATGTGCTGGCCCGGATTGCCGCCGGCGTCGTCTGGGTGACCGCGCTGTTGGCCACCATGCTGTCGCTCGACCGGCTGTTCCAGTCGGACTACGAGGACGGATCGATCGATCTGCTGCTGCTGGCGCCCGCCCCGCTGGAGATTCTGGTTCTGGCCAAGACACTGGCGCATTGGGCGCTGACCGGGCTGCCGCTGATCCTCACCGCGCCGGTGCTGGCGGCGCTGATGAACATGCCGTCCGACGGCTATCTGGTGCTGATGGCCTCGATGCTGCTGGCGACGCCGACACTGAGTCTGATCGGTGCCGTCGGCGCGGCGTTGACGCTGGGCGCGCGGCGTGGCGGGGTGCTGATTTCCCTGCTGGTCCTGCCACTCTATATTCCGGTATTGATCTTTGCCGTCGCCGCGGTGGACGCAGCGATCACCGGGCTGTCTCCCCGCCCGCACCTGCTGATCCTGGCGGCCATGCTCGCCGCGGCGCTGCCGCTCGCCCCCTGGGCGGCGGCGGCGGCACTGCGCCACAGCCTGCGTTGAGCGATGCCTCAGGACGGCGGCGCGGATTCCTCGGCCTCAGCCGCTGTCCGTCCGCCGATGACGTACAGCACCGCGCCCAATAGCGTCATACCGACGCGGATGGTCCAGCCGGCCGTTTCGCCCCAGGTGTCGATCCACATCAGGAGAACGAATTCATACCCGATCAGATTCAGAACGCCACTTCCGATCCCGAAAAACAACAAAGTGGAACCAAGCTTCCTCATCCCGGCATCCCTTCCTTGCGTTGCATTTTCCAGCAAAACCCGGCTGGTCTTGTTTTGGCCAGCTCGACAGCTATTTTCCCGTAAAAGTATTAACAACCCGTTCCCCGGAAAAACGAGTACCCACTGCGACGCTGCGTCACAGGCAGATTCGATCGGATTTGCGCTGGATCAAGGATTCAGACGCGCACCGAGAGGACCTTGGACCTTGCTGATCGACCCCCTATATTGAGCACAGCCATGACGATGCACCGATTTGCCAATCCGACCCGCTTCATGCGCGTAGCCAACGCGGTTCTGCCGTGGAGCGCCGCCGCGACCGCCCTCATACTGG
This sequence comes from Rhodospirillales bacterium, assembly GCA_024644185.1. Classification (GTDB taxonomy): domain Bacteria; phylum Pseudomonadota; class Alphaproteobacteria; order UBA8366; family JADFVY01; genus JAHELM01. The sequence goes on from JAHELM010000025.1 coordinate 12,389, forward strand.
CCGCCGGCCTGTATCTGGCACTGTTCCGTTCACCCGCGGATTACCAGCAGGGCGAGACCGTGCGAATCATGTACATCCACGTACCGGCCGCCTGGATGGCGATGTTCGTTTACGCGGCCCTCGCCGTGGCCAGTGCCGTCAGCCTGATCTGGAAACACCCTTTGGCCGATATGACGGCCCGGGCCAGCGCGCCGATCGGCGCCGGCTTCGCCCTGATCACACTGGCCACCGGCTCGCTTTGGGGGCAGCCGATGTGGGGGACCTGGTGGGTCTGGGACGCGCGGTTGACCTCGGTGCTGATCCTGTTCTTCATGTATCTCGGCTATATCGCGCTGGCCAACGCCTTCGACGATCCCGCCCGCGGCGCCAAGCCGGCGGCAATCCTGGCCCTGGTCGGCGCGGTCAACCTGCCGATCATCAAGTTTTCCGTCGACTGGTGGAACACCTTGCATCAGCCGGCCAGCGTCGTGCGCATGGACGGCCCGGCGATCGACCCGTCGATGCTGTGGCCGCTGCTGGT
>JAHELM010000376.1 GCA_024644185.1 Rhodospirillales bacterium
CCGCGAATGGCGGCTGACCTTGCGGCTGACCTCGGGCCTGGCCCAGGCCTTCGAAGGGCTCGCGATCCGGTTGCGGGCGCGGTACTGGCGCTGGAAGCACGGCCGGCAGGCGGCGGCCGCGCCGGCACCGCATTCCGAGATCGTCCCCCCTGAACCCGCCGGATCGGTAAAGAACGAGGATGCCTGACCTGTCCCTCGAACAGGAGCTGGGCGGCCAGGTCGCGGGAATCGACGAGGCCGGGCGCGGGCCCTGGGCCGGGCCGGTGGTTGCCGCCGCCGTCATCCTCGATCCGGCGCGGCTGACGCCGGAAATGCGGGCCCGGCTGGACGATTCCAAGAAGTTGCGGCCGGCCGTTCGCGAAATGCTCCACGGCCATGTCATGGCGCATGCCGCCACCGGAATCGGCAGCGCCAGCGTCGAGGAAATCGACAGCCTGAACATCCTGCGGGCGACCATGCTGGCCATGCAGCGCGCCGTCGCGGCGCTGCCGTTCCGGCCCGACCATGCGCTGGTCGACGGCAACAGGCCGCCGGAACTGGGTTGTCCAACCCGCTGCGTGGTCGGCGGCGACGGAAAATCGCTGTCGATCGCCGCCGCCTCGATCGTCGCCAAGGTCACCCGCGACCGGATCATGGCGGAAATCGACCGCGAATGCCCCGGCTATGGCTGGGCACGCAATGCCGGTTACGGTACAAGCCAGCACGCCGAGGCGCTGGCCCGGCTGGGGGTCACCCGGCACCATCGGCGCAGCTATGCGCCGGTGGCAAAACTTTGCAAGTAATCTTTTCGTAATATCAAAGCGTCAAAATGAATTGACGAGACGAATCGCGAGACTCATTATCCGCCGATGTCTGAAACCAAGAAAAATAGCAATTTATTCCCGGTGAACCAAATCCTCGACGGCGACTGCGTCGACGCGATGCGGAGCCTGCCCGAAAAATCGGTGGACATGATTTTCGCCGATCCGCCCTACAATCTGCAACTGGGCGGCGATTTGCTGCGGCCGAACAACAGCCGGGTCGACGGCGTCGATGCCCAGTGGGACAAGTTCGCGTCGCTCGATGTCTACGATGCCTTTACCCGCGATTGGCTGTCGGCGGCGCGGCGGCTGCTGAAGGACAACGGCACGATCTGGGTGATCGGCAGCTATCACAATATCTTTCGTGTCGGCGCGACGCTGCAGGATCTGGGCTTCTGGGTCCTCAACGACGTGGTCTGGGTGAAGACCAATCCGATGCCGAATTTCCGCGGCACCCGCTTCACCAACGCCCATGAGACGATGATCTGGTGTTCGCGTGAGCGCGACGCCCGCTATACCTTCAATTACGAAGCCATGAAGGCGCTGAACGACGATCTGCAGATGCGCAGCGACTGGCTGATGCCGCTGTGCACCGGGCCGGAACGCCTGAAGGGCCCCGATGGCGGCAAGGCACATCCGACGCAGAAGCCCGAAGCCCTGCTGCACCGGGTGATCATGGCCTCGACCAAACCCGGCGACGTGATTCTGGATCCGTTTTTCGGCACCGGCACCACTGGCGCCGTGGCGAAGAAGCTGGGTCGCAATTTTATCGGCATCGAGCGCGAGGCGGAATATCGCGCGGTCGCCCATGCGCGGCTGGCCGCCATACCGGACGAGCCGGATCCCGATCTGGTCGATACCCCCTCGAAGCGCCGCGAACCGCGCATACCGTTCGGCTCGCTGGTGGAACAGGGGCTGGTGCGGCCGGGCGAGGTGCTGTTCGGGCCGGATCGCCGCTGGGCCGCCAAGGTGCGCGCCGACGGATCGATCATCTCGGCCAGCCATCGGGGGTCGATCCACCAGGTCGGCGCCGCCGTGCAGGGCGCGCCGAGCTGCAACGGCTGGACCTTCTGGATGATCGACCGCAACGGCAAGCCGGTCGCCATCGACGTGCTGCGCCAGAAACTGCGGGCCGAACTGGCCGAGGGCTGATCCGCCGGGTTTCGTGCTATGCTGCCGCCCGATAAACGCAAGTCAATAACCGCAAGTCAATAACCGCAAGGGAGATGCCCGATGCGCCCTCTCGCGACAGTTCTGACGCTGGCCACCGTCATCCTCGCCGGATGCCAGCCCGAATCCGTGGCGGCGCAGGATCTGATCCGGCCGGCAATGATCGAGCGCATCGAAATCGTCGTGCTGGAACCCGCGCCGGTTCAGGTGCGCGTTGTCGCCCACGGCTATCTGCCAGATGGCTGCACCGCGATTGCCGGGGTCGAACAGGCGCGGGACGGGGCGGTGTTTCGCGTGTCGATCGCCACCCGGCGGCCGGCGGCGGCCATCTGCACCCAGTCGATCACCCGCTTTCAGGAAGTCTTTCCGCTGAACGTCGCCGGTGCGCCCGCCGGCGATTATACCGTCGATGTGAACGGGAAGGTCCTGCCGTTCCAGCTGAAATAGGCGATGTCAGCCCCGCCCGCCGCGCAGCGCGTGACGGGCGATCTTTTTCATCACCGTCGGCAAGGCCTGTTCGCCCAGGCTGTCGGGCAGGCACCACAACGCGCCCGGCGCCGCCGCGCGGCCGACGCGTCCGGCCAGCACCGCGATCTCCAGCCGGAAATGGGTGAAGCCGTGCTCGACGATGCCCGGCAGCGGCCGCCAGTCGAGCGCCGGCAGCGGCGCCTCGGCCCGCGCCCTGGCCGGCGTCGGCATATCGCCCTCGCGCCATTCGGTCGAGGGAACCTCGATCATCCCGCCCAGCAGCCCCGACGGCGGCCGGCGGCGCAGCAGAACCGCGCCGTCGGGACGGGTGATCCAGAAGGCGACGGCGCGGCGCAGCGGGCGTTCCGGCCGGGCGGCGCGACGCGGCAGGGTGGCGGCGATATCGCGTCCGGCGCAATGTGCATTGAGAACGCACAACATGCATTTCGGCTTGCGCGGCGTGCATATGCCCGCGCCCAGATCCATCGTCGCCTGGGCAAAATCGCCGGCCCGTTCGTCGGGCGTCATCCGGTCGGCGAGATCGTGCAGAATCGCCTTGGCCCCGGGCAGCGGATCCTCGATCCGGAACAGCCGCGCCATCACCCGCTCGACATTGCCGTCGACCACGACCGCGCGCCGGCCGAAGGCGATGGCGGCGATCGCCGCGGCGCTGTAGCGGCCCAGGCCCGGCAGCGCGCGCAAGCCGGCCTCGGTGTCGGGGAAGCGTCCGCCATGTTCGGCCACCACCGTCCGGGCGCAGCGATGCAGGTTGCGCGCCCGCGCGTAGTAGCCCAGCCCTTGCCAGGCGTGCAGCACGGAATCCAGCTCCGCCGCCGCCAGCGCCCCGATATCCGGCCACCGTGCCAGGAACGACTCGAAATAGGGCTGCACCGCGGCCACCGTGGTCTGCTGCAGCATCACCTCGGACAGCCAGACGCGATACGGGTCCGCCGTCGCGCCGGGGGCGGCCCGCCACGGCAGGTGCCGACGGTGG
>JAHELM010000377.1 GCA_024644185.1 Rhodospirillales bacterium
CTGATGGTACTGCAATTGACCGGAGCGGCGCGCAAGGACACGATCGCCAATATGCAGCTGCGCCTGCCCAGCGTGGTGATCGGCGGCGGGCTGACCGCCATCGATACGGCGACCGAGGCCCTGGCCTATTATCCGCGCCAGGTGGAGAAATTCCTCAGCCGCTTCGAGGCGCTGGCGGCCGACGGCGGCGAAGCCGCGGCGCGCGCCGGCTGGACACCCGAAGAGACGGTTATCGCCGACGAGTTCCTGACCCATGCAAGGGCAATCCGGGCCGAGCGCACCGCCGCCAAGGCCGGCGGCCGCGCGCCGCGCATCGTGCATCTGCTGCGGTCCTGGGGCGGGGTGACCATCGCCTACCGCAAGCGCCTGCTCGACAGCCCGTCCTACACGCTGAACCACGAGGAGGTCGAGAAGGCGCTCGAGGAAGGCATGGTCTTCGCCGAATGCCTGGCCCCGTCGGGGGTGGAGGTGGACGAGACCGGCCACGCGAAGGCGTTGACCCTGACCCGCCAGATCCGCGGCGAGGACGGGTCGTGGAGCGACGGCGCGGCCGTGACCCTGCCGGCGCGCAGCATCTTCATGGCGGCCGGCACCCAGCCGAATACCGTGCTGGCGCGCGAGGACGCGGCGCATTTCACCCTGGACGGCCGTTATTTCCGCGCCTGCGACGAGGACGGCAAGCCGGTGAAGCCGCAAAAATCGGCGGCCAAGCCCGATACCGTGCATGTGTTGCTGTCGCGCCAGAAGGACGGGCGGTTCGTCAGCTTCTTCGGGGATCTGCATCCAAGCTATTTCGGCAATGTGGTCAAGGCGATGGGCAGCGCCAAGCAGGGCTATCCGGTGGTCAGCCGCGTCCTGGCCAAAACGCCGCGCGCCACGGCCGCGAAATCCGCCGACTTCCTTGCCCGCCTGAACCGTGAATTGCGGCCGGCGGTGGAACGGGTGGAACGCCTGACCCCGAACATCGTCGAGGTGGTGGTGCGGGCACCGATGGCGGCACGCAAGTTCCAGCCGGGGCAGTTCTACCGGCTGCAGAATTTCGAGAGCCGTGCTTTGCGGGCCGAGGGCACGACACTGGCGATGGAAGGGCTGGCCCTGACCGGCGCCTGGGTCGACCGCGAGGCCGGGTTGATTTCGGTAATCGTGCTGGAAATGGGTGGATCGAGCAGCCTGTGCCGGCTGCTGAAGCCCGGCGAGCCGGTGATCCTGATGGGACCCACCGGAATGCCGACGGAAATCCCCCAGGGCGAGACCGTGCTGTTGGCCGGCGGCGGGCTGGGCAACGCGGTGCTGTTCTCGATCGGCCAGGCGCTGCGGGCGGCCGGCAGCAAAGTGCTGTATTTCGCCGGCTACAAGGCGATGCGCGACCGTTACAAGATCGAGGAGATCGAGCGCGCCGCCGACGTCATTATCTGGGGGTCGGACGAGGGGCCGGGATTCACCCCGGGGCGCCCGCAGGACCGCGCCTTTGTCGGCAACATCGTCGAGGCGATGCGGTCCTACGCCACCGGTGCCCTCGGTGCGCAGGTTATTCCCTTCGCCGATGTCGACCGCATCGTCGCCATCGGCTCCGACCGCATGATGGCGGCGGTCGGGGCGGCCCGGCACGGCGTCCTCAAGCCGCATCTGAAGGAACATCATTTCGCCATCGGCTCGATCAATTCGCCGATGCAATGCATGATGAAGGAAATCTGCGCCCAGTGCCTGCAACCGCATGTCGACCCGAAGACCGGCGAGCGTTCCTACGTCTTTTCCTGCTTCAACCAGGACCAGAATCTGGACGAGGTCGACTGGGCCGGTCTGAACAGCCGGCTGCGGCAGAATTCGGTGCAGGAAAAACTGACCGCCCGCTGGATCGCGCGGTGCCTCGCAAGGACAGGCGTATAGCCTATTTCAACGAGGCGCGCTGTTCGAGTTGGGCCGGAGTCAGGGCCTCGGCGCGGGCCAGATAGATCCGCAAGCCGCCGTAATCCGTGTCGGCGGAGGCGATCACCGGCACCTTGGGCAGTCCGGGACCGGGCGCGGCGAACCACATGGTCAGCGCCATGCTGTTGTCGAGAGGGCCTTCGCGGCTGCGCGGCGGCGTGTTTGCCTCTTCGTCCTCGAAGCCGTCGATCGGCTTGAGAATCAGGTCGCAGCGGTCGGCCAAGCCGGCGAACATGGTGTAACGGCCGCCTTCCAGTTCCGCCGGTTCGCCATGCCTTGCCTCGACATCGTAGCGCCACTTGCCGTCGAACACCGCGAACTTGCCCTGGCAGCGCGTGCCGGCGGCCATCTGGTCGACGATGGCGGCAACCGCGCTCATCGGGTCCATGGTGTCGCGGCGCGTGGGTTCTTCGCTATACCTGGCGTCATCGCCAGCCCGGCTGCGCGCCACCATCGGCACTCCGTCCGGCCGGTATTCGATATCGATGATCTTCGGCTTGCGGCCGCTCTGCGCGATGGTGCGCTGGTGTTTTTCCGGGTGCATTGCGCCGTCCGGGCCGATCACGCCGTCGGTATAAGCCGTGCTGGAGAAATCGACGAACCAGCTCAGCAAGCCACGGCCCACGGCGTCCGTCTGCATGTGGTAGCGCGTTTCGTTGCGCATCAACTCGACCTCGGCGGTCAGCATGTGCAGGCCGCCGAGATAACCCTCGTAGCCCAGCGTCACCCCACCGGCAGCCGCGGCCGGGGCCGGGGCCAGAAACGCGAACCCCAACAGCATCGCGGCCACGGGAAAGCCCGCGAAAATACGGTATTTTGCCTTACCAGCCGTCAATGGCCTATCCCCTTGCATCGACAGGACGGAACCGATCATACATCGCAAATGGTGACGGTTTGCTGAACACGCCAGTAAATTTGTGTTGCAAAACGTATCGGGAACAACCGCGCAATATCAGCGTCGCAGCACCATGGCGACGCCGAGAACCGCCAGCGCCATTCCGCCCAGGGCGACCATGCCCAACCGTTCCCCGAACAGGAAAAAGGCGATCAGCGCGGTGACCGGCGGCACCAGATAGAACAGACCGGATACCCGCGTCGCCTCGCCCATGCGGATCAGCAACATCAGCAGGCTGACCGCGCCGACCGACAGCACGATGACGAGCCAGGACAGCGCAAAGACGAAACGCCCGGTCCATTCGATGACGCCGCTCTCACCCAGCAACAGGGCAAGCGGTGCCGCGACGACGGCCGAGGCCGCGAACTGGATGACCGCGCCGCTGCGCAGATCCATGCCTCCGCAAAAACGCTTTTGATAGAGCGTCGCGGCGGTCATCCCGGCCAGGCCGAACAGGCACCAGGCAAGGCTGCGGGCATCGATCCGCGCCAGGGCGGCCGCCATGCCCTCGGGCAAACGGTCGATCAGCACCAGGGCCACGCCCAGAAGCCCCAGCGCGAAGCCGACCCATTGCCGGGGCCGCACGCGCTCGCCC
>JAHELM010000378.1 GCA_024644185.1 Rhodospirillales bacterium
ATCTGTGCACCATGCTGTTCGTTGGGTCGGCCGAGGCGCAGGCGCAAGACTCGTCGCCATCTGGCGAAGCTGCCTTGGCGGAAGATTGAGCCCGGGTGCGAACCTCCATCGGCCACCGGTGCGTGCCTCGAGACGGCCGCTTGGGCGGCCTCCTCGGCATGAGGGGAAATCTTATGGTGTTGAAAACTCAAGCCTCACCCTGAACACCCTCAAGCCTCACCCTGAGGAGGCGCAACGCGCCGTCTCGAAGGGCGGGGCGTGGGCGGGTGCGTGCCTCGAGACGGCCGCTCGGGCGGCCTCCTCGGCATGAGGGGAGTTTTTGGGTGTTGATGCACAAGCCTCATCTCGTCAGCGGCACCGGTGCGTGCCTCGAGACGGCCGCTTGGGCGGCCTCCTCGGCATGAGGGGAATTTTTGGGGGTCAATGCTCAAGCCTCATCCTGAGGAGCCGCGTGAGCGGCGTCTCGAAGCCTCATCCTGAGGAGCCGCGTGAGCGGCGTCTCGAAGCCTCATCCTGAGGAGCCGCGTGAGCGGCGTCTCGAAGCCTCATCCTGAGGAGCCGCGTCAGCGGCGTCTCGAAGCCTCATCCTGAGGAGCCGCGTGAGCGGCGTCTCGAAGCCTCATCCTGAGGAGCCGCGTCAGCGGCGTCTCGAAGGACGGGGCGTGGTTGGGAGTGGGACGCTGGCGACCCCGGGCGGCACGGAGCGGGACTCCGCCGTCAGTCCAGTTCGATGATCCGGATCTTCTTGCCCTCGGCCGCCAGGGCCAGCTTGCCGGCCTTCAGTTTCAGCGCGTCCTCGCCGAAGATCTCGCGGCGCCAGCCCTTCAGGGCCGGGACGTCGGCCTCGTCGTCGGCGGCGATGCGTTCCAGATCGTCGCCATTGGCCACCAGCCGGGCGGCGACGTTCTGCTTCTCGCAGTTCAGCTTCAGCAGCACCTTCAAGAGGTCGGTCAGCGGCCCAAGGCCGGGCGGCAGGCGTTCGGCCCGTTCCGGCGGCGCGGGCAGGGAATGGGCGGGGCGGGCGATGCCGTCCTCGATCGCCTTCAGGATCGCCTGGCCCATCGGTCCTTCGGCCGCCTTCTGCGACAGGCCGCGGGTATGCGCCAGCGTCTCGGCGGTGCGCGGGGCGTGGGCGGCGATCTCCATGATCGCATCGTCGCGCAGCAGGCGGTTGCGCGGCAGGTCGCGGCGCTGCGCCTCGCGTTCGCGCCAGGCGGCCAGTTCGATCAGGATGGCCAGATAGCGCGGGCCGTGGCCGCCCCGGCCCTTCAGCCGGCGCCAGGCATCCTCGGGCTCGGTATGATAGGTGGCCGGGCTGGTCAGCACCGCCATTTCCTCGTCCAGCCAGTGGTCGCGGCCGGTGGTGCGCATGCGCTTGGCCAGCTTCTCGTAGACGGGCCTGAGATGCGTCACGTCGGCCAGCGCATAGTCGATCTGCCGGTCGGACAGCGGCCGGCGCGCCCAGTCGGTGAAGCGCGACGACTTGTCGATGGTGACCCCGATGGTCTGCGCCAGCAGGTTTTCATAGGACACCTGGTCGCCCAGCCCGCAGACCATGGCGGCAAGCTGGCTGTCGAACACCGGGCGCGGCACCTGGCCGGTATGGTGGAAGAAGATCTCCAGATCCTGCCGCCCGGCGTGGAACACCTTGAGCACGCGCTCGTCGGCCATCAGCTCGTAGAGCGGCGTCATGTCAAGCCCCGGCGCCAGTGCGTCGATGCAGGCGGCTTCCTCGGGCCCGGCCAGCTGCACCAGGCAGAGGATCGGCCAGTAGGTGTTCTCGCGCATGAACTCGGTATCGACCGTCACATATTCGGCGGACGACAGCCGGGCGCACAGCGCGGCGAGGGATTCGGTATCGGCAATCGGCGGTATCGGCATGGGGCGGGAGTGTTACACGCATCCGCCGGACGATGAAAGCGCGGAGTTGACGGAGGGGGCGGGCGGCCGCGTTCCCGCCACGGCGCGTCTTGACAAACCGCCCGGTTCCGTGCCCTTTGCCGGGCAAATTCGCACCGCTATCGGGAACCATCATGCACGAATATCGCACGCATAGCTGCGGGGCGCTTCGCCTCGCCGATGTCGGCCAGACGGTCCGCCTTTCGGGCTGGGTCCATCGCAAGCGCGACCACGGCAATCTGCTGTTCATCGACCTGCGCGACCATTACGGCATCACGCAGTGCGTGCTCGATATCTCCAGCCCGGTGTTCAAGACCGCCGAGGGGCTGAGCAATGAATCGGTGATTCGCGTCGACGGTCAGGTGGTGCGGCGCAGCGCCGATACGGTGAATACCCGCATCCCGACCGGCGAGATCGAGGTTCAGGCGACCGAGATCGCCGTGCTGTCGGTGGCCGAGACGCTGCCGATGCCGGTCAACCAGGATGCCGGCTATCCGGAAGAGATCCGGCTGCGCCACCGCTATCTGGATCTGCGCCGCGAGAAGGTGCACGCCAATATCGTGCTGCGCTCCAAGGTCATCCAGTCGATCCGCGGCCGCATGATCGACCAGGGCTTCACCGAGTTCCAGACGCCGATCCTGACGGCCAGTTCGCCCGAGGGCGCGCGCGACTATCTGGTGCCCAGCCGCATCCATCCCGGCCAGTTCTACGCCCTGCCGCAGGCGCCGCAGCAGTTCAAGCAGCTGCTGATGATCGCCGGCTTCGACCGCTATTTCCAGATCGCCCCCTGCTTCCGCGACGAGGATGCGCGCGCCGACCGCTCGCCGGGCGAGTTCTATCAGCTCGATTTCGAGATGTCCTTCGTCACCCAGGAGGACGTGTTCGCCGCCATCGAGCCGGTGCTGCACGGCGTGTTCGAGGAATTCGGCGGCGACCGCGCGGTCACGCCGGCGCCGTTCCCGCGCCTGGCCTATGCCGAGGCAATGGCGAAATACGGCTCCGACAAGCCGGACCTGCGCAACCCGCTGGTCATCTCCGACGTGACGGAGGCGTTCCGCGGCTCGTCCTTCGGCATCTTCGCCAAGGCGATCGAGGGCGGCGCCGTGGTCAAGGCGATCCCGGCGCCGGGCGCCGGCCCGCGTCCGCGCAGCTTCTTCGACAAGCTGAACGACTGGGCGCGCGGCGAGGGGGCGGGCGGGCTCGGCTACATCGTCTTCGAGGCCGAGGGCGCCAAGGGTCCGATCGCCAAGAACCTCGACGAGGCGCGGGTGCGCGCCATCGCCGCGGCCACCGGCGCCAGGCCCGGCGATGCCGTGTTCTTCGCCTGCGACAAGCCGGCCAGGGCGGCGGCCTTCGCCGGCACCGTGCGCACGAAGCTGGGCCAGGACCTCGACCTGATCGAAAAGAACGCCTTCCGCTTCTGCTGGATCGTCGACTTCCCGATGTACGAGCTGGACGAGAAGACCAGCAAGATCGAGTTCAGCCACAATCCGTTCTCCATGCCGCAGGGC
>JAHELM010000379.1 GCA_024644185.1 Rhodospirillales bacterium
GTTATACGACCAGATGGTCGGCGGGATCGGGTTCGTGGCCGCCTTGCCGGCGCCCTGAAACACCGCGTCGATGATCGCCGCCTTGTTGATCGCCATGTTCAGCGCCTGGCGGACCCGCTTGTCGGTGAACGGCGCCTTTTCGGTATTGAATGCCAGATAACCGACATTCAGCCCTTCCTGTTCCATCACGGTCAGTGCCGGGTCGACCTTCATCGCCGCGACATCCGCCGGGGCGGGATAGGGCATGACATGGCATTCGCCCACCTTCAGCTTCTGATAGCGCACCGCCGCGTCCGGGGTGATGGAGAAGATCAGCGTATCGATCGCCGCCTTGCCCTTCCAGTAGTCGGGATTGGCCTTGTAGCGAATCGTCGCATCCTTCTGGTACTGGACCAGTTGGAACGGACCGGTGCCGACCGGCTCCAGATCGACCTTCTCGGGCGTCTTGGCCGCCAGCATCTTGTCGGCGTATTCGGCCGACAGGATGGACGCGAAATCCATGCCCATATTGGCGATGAAGGGGGCTTCCGGCGCATTGAGCACGAACTGGACGGTGTAATCGTCGACCTTCACGATGTCCTTGAGCAGGCTGCCCATGCCCATGCCCTCGAAGTACTCGTAGGTGCCGCCCGAAACGCCGTTATACGGGTGGTCCTTCTTCCATTGCCGGCCGAACGAATACAGCACGTCGTCGGCATTGAAGTCGCGGGTCGGCTTGAAGTTCGCGGTGGTGTGGAATTTCACGCCCTTGCGCAGATGGAACGTATAGCGCGTGCCGTCGCTGGATACCTGCCAGCTTTCGGCCAGACCCGGTTCGATCTTGGTGGTGCCGAGCGTGAACTCGACCAGCTTGTTGTAGATCGTCCGCGACGAGGCGTCGAAGGTCGTACCGGAGGTGAAGAGCTGCGGATTGAACCCCTCGGGGCTGCCTTCCGAGCAATAGACCAGCGTCTTGGCGGACGCCGGCACAGCGAAGATCGCAGCCGCCCCGAGGCAGGCTGCCGCCGCAAGAATACGGTGTTTCACGATTAAGCTCCCTGGTTGTGTTCGGTGCCTTCTTGGCGACCCTTCCTTGTTCCCGGTCATGACCGGCATCCATCCGGACGCCGGCAAGCCAGGATATGTTTTGCCGAGAGGCTAGGCCGCTTGGCTCCGGGCTGTCAATTGTCGTGTCGACGAGCTCTTGCCCGCGGCATACTATTGCACATCCACATCCTTGAAGTAATGCCCGCCCAGAACCGGGATGGTATATCCGGTAACGTTGGCGCGCATCGGCACGTAGGATATGGAATGGACCAGCGGCACCACGGGCATCTGCTCATCCAACCGTTCCAGAGCCTGCCGGTACAGCGCCTCGCGCGCCGGGCGGTCGATCTGCTGGCGGGCCGCGGTCAGCAGCGATTCGAATACCGGGTCGCACCAGCGCGCCCGATTGGCGCCGGTCCTGGCTGCCGCACAGCCCAGCACGGGCGTCAGGAAGATGTCCGGATCGGCTGTTTCGCCGATCCAGCCGAACAGCAAAGCCTGGTGCTCGCCGACCATGCTGTGCTTCAGAAATTCGGTCCAGTCCGAGACGACGATCCGCGCGTCCACGCCGATCGCCGCCCAAGAGTCGCGGATTGCCTCGGCGGCACGCCGGCTGGCCGGCATATAGGCGCGGCTGACCGGCGAGATCCAGAGCTCGATGTCGAGGACCGGATTCCCCGCCTCGGCCAGCAATGCGCGGGCTTGTTCCGGATCGGCCAGGGGGGGGCCAATTTCCGGTGCCGGCCACACCCCCGGCGGGATCATTCGCGCCGCCGGTTCGGCCAGTCCGTGAAAGACGGTATAGGCCAGGTCCCGTCGGTCGATCGACAGCGCCAGGGCGCGCCTGACCCGCACATCGGCCAGATCGGGATCCTCGGTATTGAAGGCCAGATACCCGACATCGGCGCCATTGCGCTGGAGCAGGCGTATATGCGTGTCGGTCCATATCGCCGGCAGATCGGCCGGATCGGGATTGGTCGTTACATCGCATTCCCGGTCGCGCAACCGTTGCATGCGGGCGGCGGAGTCGGGAACGATGGCGAAAACCAGTTCGTCGAGCGCCGGAGGGCCGTCCCAGTATTCGCGATTGGCGGCGTAGCGAATCAGCGCATCGCGTTGGTATTGCACGAATTTGAATGGTCCCGTGCCTGACGGTTCATTGTCGATCCGCGCGGGCGTGCCTGCCCGCATCATGACTTCCGCGTATTCAGCCGAGAGGATCGAGGCGAAATCCATCGCCAGAACCGCCAGGAACGAGGCGTCGGCGTGCTTGAGCCGGAAGGCGACGGTCATTTCGTCGACCCGATCGACGCCAGCCAGCAGATCGTCCAGCCGCATGCCCTCGAAATAGGGATAGCGGCCGCCCGATACCGGATGATAGGGGTGCTGCCGATCCATCTGCCGGGCGAAGGAAAATACCACGTCGTCGGCGTTCAGGGCCCGGGTCGGCCGGAACTGCGCCAGGGTATGGAATGGCACCCCATGCCGCAGGTGAAACAGGTAACGCAGGCCATCCGTGGAAATTTCCCACGATTCCGCGAGTGCCGGGACAAGTTCGCTGCTGCCCGGCGCATAGCGGACCAGGCGATCGTAGATCTGGCGAGAGGAGGCGTCGAAGGTCGCCTGACTGACCGAGAGTTGCGGGTTGAAGCTGTCGGGGCTTGCCTCGGAACAAAACACCAGGGTCTTTTTCCGGGCGTCGACCGGCCCCGCCGCGGACAGGATAAGCATCGCGACCAACGCGGCCATCCGCCATCTCGCGCCGTGTGCGGCCATGTCCAGGGGTTCCTTCTCAGTCGAAAAGCAGCGTGTCTAGTCCGCGCACCAGCCCCTTGACCGATGGCGCCTTGCGCGCCGCGAGCAGGGTGCCGGCGACATAGGGTTCGTCCGCCAGCATGGCTTCGTGCCGCAGCACCAGGCGCTCGCCCGGCATCCCGAAAATCGTCTCAACCGTATGCTCATAACCCGGCAGGCGCAGCGAATGTACGCGCGTGGTGCCGAATACCGCACCCCGGCTTTCGCGCGGGCCGCGCAGGGCGGAGATATCCTGGCCGGCCCGCGGGGCGGCAACCTCGGACAGACGCTCGGCCAGTTCACGCGCCGTGCCGCTGGGGGCGTCGGGTTTCTCCGCCTTCGCGTATTCGACCACTTCCCACTGCGGAACATAGCGCGCGGCGATCAGCGCGAAGTGCTGCAGCAGGGCGGCGGTCAGCGAGAAATTGCTGGTGACCACGCCGACGCCGGCCTTCCGGGCGGCCGTGTCGATATCCTCGAAATCCGCGGCGGTCAGACCGGAGGTGCCGATGACCACGTGGATGCCGCGGGCAATTGCCGCCAGCGTACCGGCCTTGATGATGTCGGGATGGGTGTAGTC
>JAHELM010000380.1 GCA_024644185.1 Rhodospirillales bacterium
CGATCAGCCGCTCGATGCGCTTGCGGATGGGCGGGTGCGTGGAGAACAGGCTGGAGAACATCTGGCCGCTGGTGAGCGGCGCGTAAATGTACAGGTGGGCCATGTTCGGCGAAGCCTGCATGGGAACGCGCTTGGCCCACTTGTCGATCTTGTCGAGCGCCCGTGCCAGCCCCTGCGGGTTGCCGGTGATGCGCGCGCCGGTGGCGTCCGCTTCGTACTCGCGCGAGCGCGAGATGGCAAGCTGGATCAGCGTGGCCGCGAGCGGCGCAACGATCATCATGGCCAGAGCGGAGAACATGCCGCCGCGCCGGTTGTCGGAACCGCCCCCTCCAAAGCCGCCGAACATCTCGGCCCACATGACCATCTGGGCAATCATCGTGATGGCACCGGCAATCGTCGCCACCACGGCGCTGGTCAGGATGTCGCGGTTGCGCACGTGCCCGAGCTCGTGCGCCAGCACGCCTTCAATCTCCTCGTCGTCGCAAATCTCCATAATGCCCCGCGTCACCGCCACCGAGGCGTGCTGAGGATTGCGCCCCGTCGCAAAAGCGTTGGGCGAGTCGGTGGGAATCATGTAGATCTTGGGTACGGGAACGTTGGCCTTGGCGGCCAGACGTTCCACGATCTGGTAAATGCGAGGGTTCTCCTCGCGGGAGATGGGCTGGGCGTGAGACGCGGCAATGGCGATCTTATCCGAAAAGAAGTAGCTGCCCAGGTTCATCACGGCGGCCAGCACCAGCGCGAATATCAAACCGCGCTCGCCGCCCCAAAGTTGTCCGATGGCCAGCAAAACGCCGGTCAGCCCCGCCAGCAGGATGGTTGTCTTGAAATTGTTCCACATGGTTTCACGCTCCGGGGATACGCATCCCCATTTTCCACCATATTAGATGCACTGCCAACCCGAATCGTCCGGGCAAGCAGCCTGGATACCTCACCGCCTGGCCGCCTTGGCCGTGGCGCGGTGGAAGCTCATCTCGCCGCGCTTGGGGTCGGCATCCAAGGTAACCATATCTCCCGGCAGGACATCCCCGTCCAGCAGCTTCATGGCCAGCGGGTCCTGGATCAGCCGCTGGATGGCGCGCTTCAGCGGGCGGGCGCCGAACTGCGGGTCGTAGCCCTGCTCGAAAAGCAGTCTGCGCGCTTCATCCGTTAACTCTATCTGGATCTTGCGCTCGGCCAGCAGGTCGCGCAGCCGCACCAGTTGCAGGTCGATGATCTTCTCGATCTCTTCCTTGCCCAGGGCGTTGAAGATGACGATTTCATCCACCCGGTTCAGGAACTCCGGCCGGAAGTATTGCAGCAGCGTCTCGTGAATCTGCCGCTTCAGGCCTTCCGTGATGACCGGCGCCTCCGTCGCTCGCTCCGTCCCTCGCTCAGTCCCTCGCCGCCCGTTCATCGCCTCGTGGATGAGGGAACTCGCAATGTTCGAGGTCATGATGATGACCGTATTCTTGAAATCCACGGTGCGGCCCTTGCCGTCCGTGAGGCGGCCGTCATCGAGAACCTGCAGGAAGACGTTGAAAACGTCGGGGTGGGCTTTCTCGATCTCGTCGAACAGCAGCACCGAGTAGGGGCGCCGCCGCACGGCCTCGGTCAGCTGCCCGCCTTCTTCGTAGCCGACGTAGCCGGGAGGCGCGCCGATCAGCCGGGCCACGGCGTGCTTCTCCATGTACTCCGACATGTCGATGCGCAGCATAGCGCGCTCGTCGTCAAAAAGAAATTCCGCCAGCGCCCGCGCCAGCTCCGTTTTGCCCACGCCGGTCGGGCCCAGGAACAAGAACGAGCCGATGGGGCGGTTGGGATCGGAAAGCCCCGCCCGGCTGCGGCGCACGGCGTTTGCGACCAGCCGCAGAGCATCGTCCTGGCCCACCACGCGCTGGCGCAGGCGGTCTTCCATCTTGACCAGCTTCGAGACCTCGCCTTCCAGCATCTTGGAGACCGGAATGCCCGTCCACTTGGAAACCACCCGCGCCACGTCTTCCTCGTCCACTTCCTCCTTGAGCATACGGCCGTCCTTGTCGATGCTTTCGATGCGGGCGTTCGCGGCGGCCAGCTCCTTTTCGAGCGCGACCAGCTGGCCGTAGCGGATTTCCGCGGCTTTGTTCAGGTCGCCCTCGCGGGTGGCGCGCTCGCCTTCGATCTTTGCCTGCTCGATGGCTTCCTTCAGGCGGCGAATTTCGGTGATGGCCTCTTTCTCCGCCTTCCACCGGATCTTGAGCTGGTCCGACTTCTCGCGCAGCCCGGCCAGCTCTTTTTCCAGAGCCTTCAGCCGCTCGCGCGAAGCCGGGTCTTCTTCTTTCTTGAGCGCCTGTCGCTCGATTTCAAGCTGCGTCAGACGGCGCTCGATCTGGTCGATTTCCGCCGGCATGGAATCGATTTCGATGCGCAAGCTCGAAGCCGCTTCGTCAATCAAATCGATGGCCTTGTCGGGCAGGAAACGGTCGGTGATGTAGCGGTTGGAGAGCCCCGCCGCAGCGACAATGGCCGAATCCTTGATGCGCACGCCGTGATGGACTTCGTAACGCTCCTTCAGGCCGCGCAGGATGGCGATAGCGTCCTCGACGCTCGGCTGGCCGACATAAACGGGCTGGAAGCGCCGCTCGAGGGCCGCGTCCTTCTCGACGTACTTCTTGTACTCGTTGAGCGTCGTGGCGCCGATGCAGCGCAGTTCGCCGCGCGCCAGAGCCGGCTTCAGCATGTTCGAGGCGTCAATGGACCCTTCCGCCGCGCCCGCGCCCACCAGGGTGTGCAATTCGTCGATGAAGAGAATGACCTGGCCGCTCGATTCCTCGATTTCCTTCAGCACCGCTTTCAGGCGGTCCTCGAATTCGCCGCGGTATTTCGAGCCCGCCACCAGCGCCCCCAGGTCCAGTTGCACGATGCGCTTGGATTTCAGAGACTCCGGCACGTCCCCGGCGACGATGCGCTGCGCGATGCCTTCCACGATCGCCGTCTTGCCTACGCCCGGCTCGCCGATCAGCACGGGATTGTTCTTGGTGCGGCGGGAAAGCACCTGGATGACCCGTCGGATCTCCTCGTCGCGGCCGATGACCGGATCAAGCTTGCCGCGGCGGGCGAGTTCCGCCAGGTCGCGCGCATAGCGTTCCAGCGCCTGGTACTTGGCCTCGGGATTCTGGTCGGTCACGCGCTGTGAGCCGCGCACCGCCATCAGCGCCTTCAGGATGGCGTCGTGGGTCACTCCCAGCCGCGCCAGGATGCGCCCGGCCGGATCGTGCGATTTCTTCGCCAGCGACAGCAGCAGGTGCTCGGTCGAGACGTATTCATCCTTGAACTGCTCCGTCTCCTTCGACGCCTGGTCGAAGATTTCCTTGAGGGCGGGCGAAAGATAGTGCTCCGCCGCGCCGCCCACCTTGGGAAGCGCCTCGATGGCCTTTTCGGC
>JAHELM010000026.1 GCA_024644185.1 Rhodospirillales bacterium
GCGGCGCACCGACCCCACGGGGTCGGTGACGCTGGTCTGCGGAGAAGAGTCGGCACCCTATTCGCGGATGGCGATTCCCTACCTCCTCGCCGAGGATATCGGCGAGGAGGGCACGCATCTACGGCACGGATCCGATCATTACAAGACACTGGGCATTGCGTTGAAACGCGACCGGGCGACCGCCGTATCGCCGGGGGATCGCAAGGTTACCCTGGAGAGCGGTGGCTCCCTGCCCTATGACCGGCTGCTGATCGCCACCGGATCGCGACCCGCCCGCCCGCCGGTGCCCGGCATGGATCTGCCCGGCGTCGAATCGTGCTGGACGCTGGAAGATGCAAGGCGGATCGCAGCACGCACCAAGCCGGGATCGCGCGCCGTTCTGATGGGGGCCGGCTTCATCGGCTGCATCGTGTTGGAGGCGCTGGCCGCACGGAAGGTTCACCTCACCGTGGTCGAGATGGCCGACCGTATGTTGCCGCGCATGATGGACGATGCTGGGGCGGCGATGATCAAGCGCTGGTGCGAATCGAAAGGCGTTTCCGTGCTGACGGGAACCGCCGTCAAGGCGGTCAAGGCAGCCGGATCGGTATTGCACCTGACCCTGGGCAACGGTGAGTCGCTGGACGCCGACCTTGTCGTCTGCGCCACCGGCGTTCGGCCTAATGTCGAATTCCTGAAGGGCAGCGGCATCGCGGTCGATCAGGGAATTCTGGTCGACAACCGCCTGAGTACGGGAACTGACGGCGTATTTGCCGCTGGCGACGTAGCCCAGGGGCCTGATTTCTCGACCGGGCGTCAGGAGATCCACGCGATTCAACCTACCGCCAGCGAGCACGGCCGGATTGCCGCGCTCAATATGGCTGGGGTGGAGACGGCCTATCGTGGCAGTCTGGCCATGAACGTCCTGAACACGCTGGGCCTGATTTCCAGTTCCTACGGCCTCTGGATGGGCGTTGAAGGCGGCCAGCGTGCTGTGGCCCGGGACGATTCGACGGCCCGATACCTGCGCCTGGAATTCGATGGCGATGTGCTCGTCGGTTCCCTGTCTCTGGGGTTGACCCAGCATGTCGGTGTGCTGCGGGGTCTGATCCAGACCAGGACGCCTCTGGGCGCCTGGAAGGACCGCCTGCTGCAGGACCCGCACCTGGTGATGAACGCCTATCTGGAATGCGCCCAGGGCTCGGCGGTGCGGGCGCCAGGTCTGGGACGATGAAGATCACCCTGAGAATGACCGGCCTCGCCGCCCGCTACCTGCCACCTGGAAGCACCGGCAGCCTCGCCGATATGGAAATTCCCGATGGGAGCACCGTGGGTGCCCTGATGCGCCAGCTTGGCCTGCCCAGTGAGGACAGCTATCTGGTGATCGTCAGCGACGTCGCCGTGCCCCATGCCAAGCGTCAGGCCCATCACCTCGCCGAGGGTGACATGATTGCCATCGTGCCGCCGCTCAAGGGCGGCTGACAGGCGCTTCCGCGGATCGTTACGGAAAAAGGGCAGCCGGTTGGCTGCCCTTTTTTTCGTGCCAGAAACTGGCGGGAGCGACGGGACTCGAACCCGCGACCTCCGGCGTGACAGGCCGGCGCTCTAACCAACTGAGCTACGCCCCCAAGTGCTTGTTTCAAGCCCCGTGCATGTACTTCACGGTCACCCGGGTGTCAAGCGAACTTCACTGATATTTCCGGTTTCTCCGCTATGCCGCTGTGCCTGTGGTGGTGGGCGATGACGGGCTCGAACCGCCGACCCTCTCGGTGTAAACGAGATGCTCTTCCAGCTGAGCTAATCGCCCTGATAGGCCACCACGGATCTATATAAAGAGATCATGAACCACACCGATGCAGAGACGCGAACGGCCACCCGGTTCCCCAGGTGGCCGCTGCGAAACCTAAGGAACCACGATCAGTTGACCGCGTCCTTCAGACCCTTGCCAGCCTTGAACTTCGGCTGCTTCGACGCGGGAATCTGGATCGTCGCACCAGTCCGCGGATTGCGGCCTGTCGACGCCTTGCGCGCCGCAACGTTAAAGGTGCCGAAGCCAACCAGGCGAACATCGTCGCCACGCTTCAGAGCCTTGGTGATATTTTCGAACACTGCATCCACAGCCTTTGTGGCGTCGGCCTTGGACAGGCCGGAATCACTGGCGACGGACGAAACGAGATCGTTCTTATTCACTGCAGAGCCCCCTTCTGGACAGGGAATGATGTAGGTTGTATTGCTTAAACCGTGTCTTCAAAAGACGGCAAAGTGTAAATGAAATTGCCCCCCGCCGTCAACGTTGAAACCGCAGAAATCCAAGGTTTTCCACAATAAAGACGCCCGCGACGAAAATCGCGGGCGCCAAGATAAATTGTTCTGTCGGCCACTTAATGGGTGATTAACGTACCCCGGTCGTCGGTCTCGTCCGGCTTCGCCACCGGCTCGTTTTCCGGCTTCCATTCGATCGCCTTCAGCGGGCTAACCAGCGCATTCGCCAAAACCTCGTCCGCCGTCGTCATCGGCAGAATCTCCAAACCCTGTTTGACGTTATCCGGGATGTCCGCCAGGTCTTTCATATTGTCTTTGGGAATCAATACTGTCTTGATTCCACCGCGGAGCGCCGCCAATAGCTTCTCCTTCAAGCCGCCGATCGGCAGCACGCGGCCGCGCAGCGTGATTTCGCCGGTCATGGCGATGTCGCGACGCACCGGAATCCCGGTCAGCACCGAGACGATCGAGGTCACCATGGCGACGCCAGCCGACGGCCCGTCCTTGGGCGTTGCGCCCTCGGGGACATGGACATGGATATCGGTTTTGGCGAACACCGGCGGTTCGATCCCGAAGGACGCAGCGCGGCTCTTCACGTAACTTTCCGCTGCCTGCACGGATTCCTGCATGACATCGCCCAGCTTGCCGGTTTTCGAAACCCGGCCTTTGCCCGGCACGCTGAGCGACTCAATCGTCAAGAGCTCACCGCCGAACTCGGTCCAGGCCAAACCGGTAACAACACCGACCAGATCCTTTTCCTCAAGCACGCCGAAATGGTATTTGCGCACGCCAGCATATTTCTCAAGGTTATCGCTGGTCACCTCGACGGACTTGCAGCCGCCCTCGCCCAGCAGGATTTCCTTGATCGCCTTACGCGTCAACCCGGCGATCTCGCGCTCGAGATTGCGAACGCCGGCTTCCCGCGTGTAATAGCGGATCATATCACGCAGGGCGCCGTCGGTGACCGACCACTCGCCCGGCTTCAGCCCGTTTGCGTCGATCTGCTTGGGAATCAGATAGCGTGTCGCGATTTGCACTTTCTCGTCCTCGGTATAACCGGGGATACGAATGAGCTCCATGCGGTCGAGCAGCGGCTGCGGCATGCGCAGGGTGTTCGCCGTCGTCAGGAACATCACATCCGACAGGTCGTAATCGACCTCGAGATAGTGGTCGTTGAAGCTGTTGTTCTGTTCCGGATCGAGAACTTCCAGCAGCGCCGAGGACGGATCGCCACGCCAATCGGCACCCAGCTTGTCGATTTCGTCGAGCAGGAACAATGGATTCGACGACTTCGCCTTCTTCATGCCCTGGATGATCTTGCCAGGCATCGAACCGATATAGGTCCGTCGATGACCGCGAATCTCCGCCTCGTCACGCACGCCACCCAGTGACATACGTACGAAGTTACGGCCGGTCGCCTTGGCGATCGACTTTCCGAGCGAGGTCTTACCGACGCCGGGCGGACCCACGAGGCACAGGATCGGCCCCTTCACCTTGGTTGTGCGATTCTGCACGGCAAGATATTCGAGGATCCGCTCCTTGACCTTCTCCAGCCCATAATGGTCCTCGTCGAGAACCTTCTGCGCGGCCCGCAGGTCGCGCTTGGTTTTGGTCAGCTTCTTCCACGGAATCGAGAGCAGCCAGTCGAGATAGTTGCGCACCACCGTAGCCTCGGCCGACATCGGGCTCATCGACCGCAGCTTCTTGATCTCGGCCTCGGCCTTTTCGCGCGCTTCCTTCGAAAGCTTGGCGCTCCGGATACGGTTTTCCATCTCCGACAATTCGTCGCGACCATCCTCGGTCTCGCCGAGTTCCTTCTGGATCGCCTTCAACTGTTCGTTCAGGTAATACTCGCGCTGCGTCTTTTCCATCTGCCGCTTGACGCGGTTCCGGATGCGCTTTTCCACCTGCAGGACGCTGATCTCACCTTCCATGAAGGCGTAGACGCGCTCCAGCCGCTCCAGCGTGCTCTCGGTTTCCAGCAGTTGCTGTTTGTCGGCAATCTTCAGCGTCAGATGCTGCGCCACGGTGTCGGCCAGCTTCGCCGGTTCGTCAATCTGGTTGACCGAGATCAAGACCTCGGCGGGAATCTTCTTGTTCAGCTTGATATACTGCTCGAACTGCGAGACGACGGCGCGACCCAGCGCCTCCAGCTCCTGCTGGTCGTCCTCGCGCTCTTCCAGCATGTCGGCGTAGACTTGGAAGAAATTCGGGTTGTCCGTGAAACGGCGGATGCGCGCACGCTGCCCACCCTCGACCAGTACCTTGACCGTGCCGTCGGGCAGCTTCAAGAGCTGCAGAACCGTGCCGATCGTACCAACCGAATAGATGTCGGACGGCGTGGGATCGTCCTGCGACGCGTTCTTCTGGGTAACAAGCAGGATCTGCTTGTCGTCCTTCATCACATCCTCGAGCGCCCGCACCGATTTCTCGCGGCCGACGAACAGCGGCACGATCATGTGCGGGAAAACGACGATATCGCGAAGGGGCAGAACCGGATAAGTCACGCCGCGCGGAATTTCAAGCATATATCTCTTGCCTCGTTGTCCGCGCCGAGGCGGGCGCGGAGAATTCACTCATTAGCCACGATGTGCGGCACCGCCTTACAAGTGGCGTATATTTCCCCCGCATTCAAGTCCGCGACCGCAACGAGTTACGACCGGACTCAGGCGCTGCTGCCGACATCCTCGCGCCGGTCGGAATAAATGTAGAGCGGCTCCGCCCGACCTTCGACGACCTCGCGATTGACGACGATCTCCTCGACGCCCTCCAGCCCCGGCAGCACATACATCGAGTCCAGCAGGATCGACTCCATGATGGCCCGCAAGCCGCGCGCGCCGGTCTTTCGTGCGATGGCCTTCTGGGCGATCGCCCTCATCGCGTCGTCGGTCAGTTCCAGACGCACATCCTCCATCTCGAACAGGCGCTGGTACTGCTTGACCAGGGCATTGCGCGGCTTGGTCAGGATTTCCATCAGCGCCGGCTCGTCCAGATCTTCCAGGGTCGCGATCACCGGCAGGCGACCGACGAATTCCGGAATCAGGCCGAACTTCAGCAGATCCTCGGGCTCTATGTCCTTTAGGATTTGACCGACCTGGCGATCTTCCGGGCCGCGTACATCGGCGCCGAAGCCGATCGACGATCCGCGATGGCGACTGGCGATGAGCTTTTCCAGGCCGGAAAAAGCACCGCCGCAGATGAACAGGATATTGGTCGTATCGACCTGCAGGAATTCCTGCTGCGGGTGCTTGCGGCCGCCCTGCGGCGGCACGCTGGCAACAGTGCCTTCCATGATCTTCAGAAGCGCCTGCTGCACGCCCTCGCCCGAGACGTCGCGGGTGATCGAGGGGTTGTCGGACTTGCGGCTGATCTTGTCGACTTCGTCGATGTAGACAATACCGCGCTGTGCGCGCTCGACGTTGTAGTCGGCGGCCTGCAGCAGCTTCAGGATGATGTTCTCGACATCCTCGCCGACATAGCCGGCCTCGGTGAGCGTCGTCGCATCGGCCATCGTAAACGGCACGTCGAGAATACGGGCCAGTGTCTGCGCCAGCAGCGTCTTGCCACAACCGGTCGGGCCAATCAGAACGATGTTCGACTTGGAAAGTTCGACGTCGTTGCTCTTGCCGCTATGCGCCAATCGCTTGTAGTGGTTGTGCACCGCGACGGAAAGGACCCGCTTGGCGTGATCCTGGCCGATCACATAGTCATCCAGGACCGTGCGGATTTCCGCCGGGGTCGGAACCCCGTCGCGCGATTTCGAGATCGCGGATTTGTGGTCCTCGCGGATGATGTCCATGCACAGTTCGACGCATTCATCGCAGATGAACACCGTCGGCCCGGCAATCAGCTTGCGGACTTCGTGCTGACTCTTCCCGCAGAAGGAGCAGTACAGCGTGTTCTTGGAGTCGCCCCCAGTAGACTTGCTCATCGAGTGCTATCCGCTTCGTTTCCTCGACCGGGCCATGATATCGAAAGGTCGACTCTCCCGACAATCAGAAATCACCATAACCCGGCACGTTTAATATAGGCTTAACGATAAATCCCGCCATATCCGATGGCACGGTTATCGTCCAGACCCGACTGCCCCCCGAGGCGCGAAGCGCGGCACGCGTGGATTCAGGCTGGTCAGGAGCCGCCCTTACCCTTGCCGGGCTCCTCGGAGCCAGCCGCCACCGGCCGCGCCGAAACCACCTCGTCAATCAATCCGAATTCCTTCGCCTCGACCGGCGACAGGAAGCGGTCGCGCTCTACCGCCGACTCGATTGTCGCCAAATCCTGGCCGGTATGATACACGAAAATCTCGTTCAAACGCTGACGCACCTTCATGATTTCCTTGGCGTGGATCTCGATATCCGACGCCTGCCCCTGGAAACCGCCCGACGGCTGATGGATCATGACCCGGCTGTTCGGCAGCGAATAGCGCTTGCCCTTGGCGCCGGCGCACAGCAGCAGTGCCCCCATGGACGCCGCCTGGCCGACCACCACGGTTGAAACCTTGGGCCGGATATATTGCATGGTGTCGTAGATCGACAAGCCGGCCGTCACGACGCCGCCCGGCGAGTTGATGTAGAACGAAATATCCTTGGTCGGATTCTCCGACTCCAGAAACAGCAGCTGGGCGCAGATCAGACTGGCGACGCCGTCATGGACGGCCCCGGTCAGGAAAATGATGCGTTCCTTGAGCAGCCGGGAATAGATATCGTAGGCGCGCTCGCCCCGGCTGGTCTGTTCGACCACCATGGGGACCAGCGTGTTCATGTAAACGTCGTGGTTGTTGGTCATTCCCTGCTACCGCCTGTGCTGCTTTCGAACCCGGACACTCAGTCCTTCTTGGCCTTGGTTGCCGATACCTTCTTCTTGCCGGCCCCGGGCTTGTCCGTTTCCGCCTTGGCGGCCTTGGCCTTCTTGCCCTTGCCGGCCGATTCCTTGGCAGGCTGTTCGCCCTGCTCGGCCTTCAACAAATCTTCCATTGTACCGGCCCGCTCGGTCACCTTGGCCATCTCGAG
Organism: Rhodospirillales bacterium; assembly: GCA_024644185.1. Taxonomy (GTDB): domain Bacteria; phylum Pseudomonadota; class Alphaproteobacteria; order UBA8366; family JADFVY01; genus JAHELM01. The sequence goes on from JAHELM010000026.1 coordinate 7,251, forward strand.
GATGAAGTCGGTCACCTTGTTCTCGAACAAAGGCGCGCGCAACTCGGCCTGCGACTGCGGATTGTTTCGGTAGTGCTCGACGACTTCGCGCTGATGGCCCGGATAGCGCTGTGCCTCGGCGACAATCGCGCGATTCACCTCTTCCTGGCTGACCTGGACGTTATTCCGGCGGCCAACATCGGCCAGCAACAGGCCAAGCCGAACCCGCCGCTCGGCGATCTTGCGGTATTCGGCCCGCAAATCGTCGTCGGATTTGTCGATGTCGTCTTCGTCGATCTGGCCCTGGGTGCGTGCCTGTTCGAACTGCCCCCATATCGCCTCGAACTCGGCATCGATCATGCCATTCGGCACGTCGAAATCGTGCAACTCGGCCAGTTTGTCCAGCAGCTTGCGCTTCAGCGCCGTGCGCGACAAGGCATTGTATTCGCTCTCCAGATTCCCGCGCACCGCATCGCGCAGAGCTTTGAGATTCTCGAAGCCCATGGTGCCGGCCAGCGCCTCGTCGATCGGAGACTCGACGTATTCGCGAAGCTCCTTCACCTCGACCGCGAATTCGGCGTCCTTGCCGGCCAGATCGGAAGAGCCGTAATCGGCCGGAAACGTGACATTGACAGTCACCTTGTCGCCCGGCTTGGCGCCAACCAACTGCTCCTCGAACCCGGGGATGAAGCGGCCCGACCCCAGTTCCAGGTGGAAATCCTTGCCTGCTCCGCCGTCGAATTCCTTCCCGTCGACACGGCCGACGAAATCGATGACCGCGACGTCGCCCTGCTTCGCCTTGCGCGCCTTGGCAACGGTTTCGGTCTGCCGGTTCTGCTGGGCGATACGCGTCAGCGCCTCGTCGATTTCCCTGTCGGCTACCTTCACCGTGACGCGCTCCAGCGCGATCTTGGAGAAATCGGCCGGCTCGAACTCCGGCATCAACTCGACCTGCAACTTGTATTCGAGATCGGCGCCCTCGGCGAAATTCGTGATCTCGATACGCGGTTGCATCGCGGGGGTCAGGCCACGTTCGGCCATCGCCTGGGACGACGAGTCGCCGACCGCGGCCTCGAGCACCTCGCCCATGACCGACTTGCCGTAGCGTTTCTGCAACAGCGACAATGGCGCCTTGCCCGGACGGAAGCCCGGTACGGTGATGCCCTTGCCGATCTCGCTCAAACGAGAATCGACTTTCTTGGCGATGTCCCTGGCCTCGATGCGAACCGTGAACTCACGGGAAAGGCCTTCGTTCCTGGTTTCGGTAACCTGCATGAATTCGCGTGCTCGAATTAGAGTGAACCTGATACGTACGACCGGCGATCGCGCTACCGTGCACTGGTGCGGGCGAAGGGACTCGAACCCCCACGGATTTCTCCACTGGAACCTAAATCCAGCGCGTCTACCAGTTCCGCCACGCCCGCTGCCCGCCATAGCGACGGCGATGCGGCGCCTCTGTATAAGAACAGCGCCGGGAACGGTCAAGACACGTAGGCGTGTCGCGTAATTTTTGCAAGGGAAACCCGCGGCGAAACCGCAAGCGATGCGGCGCCACGGGGAAATTCCTCAAGGACCGTCATTCCCGACCGCGAATCCGCGGTCGCCACAGGTCAGGACGGCTCCTGGCAGACCCGAAAGGTATCGCTGAAAACCGAAAGCGCCAAAACCCGCTGCCCTTCGAAGGATCGTCCAGGTTCGGCCGGGCGCTCGAATTTTACCTCGTATTTCACGTGCGCAATGCCGTGTTGATCCTTGCCGACCGAAAGCACGCGGGCAATTTCAACCATATTGTAGGGGTGCTTCTTCTGAAAGAAGGCGCCTTCCTGAACGTCGTCGACAAGATTATCCTTCGTCTCTTTCCAAAACTTCATGGCTCTGAACCTTTCATGAATACGAAGCTGCGCCCGCGTTCTTGTCGATCCCTTCCGGTACCGCAGCTTGTATTTGGCCGTTACGTTTTGGCTTTTTTTATGCCGCGCGACGATCCACACCCATCATGCATCGGTCTAAGCCATTGATAAAATAGCATCCAATCGTTAACGAGAGGTTGATCCACAAAACGTGCCGCACCTCTCAGACGATCGACGCCGAATCCGCCGAAAGAGCGGCGAGCACGCCCGGAATCGCCTCGGACAGGTCTTCGGCAATCAGGCCGGCGCCGAATCGCCGCGCTGCCTCGCCCTGCAACCACGTGGCGCAACAGGCAGCTTCGAATACTGCCATCCCCTGCCCCATCAATCCGACCGCAAGCCCCGACAGCACGTCTCCGGTACCGGCCGTGGCCAGCGTCGGCGGGGCATTCCGATTTACGACCGCGCGCCCATCCGGTGCGGCGATTACCGTATCCGCCCCCTTCAACAGAACCACGGCGCCGGCACGAGTGGCCGCGGCGCGCACGCGGGCGAGCTTGCCGGCAGCCGGATCGAGGTCGCCGAACAGCCGCGCGAATTCGCCGTCGTGCGGGCTCAGCAGGCAGGGACCGGCAATCGCGCCGAACATCTCGCCGGGCTTGTCCGAAAATACACTCAAGGCATCGGCGTCCAGAACGGTCGGCCGGCCCGATGCCAGCGCGCGCAGGGCATGTTCTCGAGTCTCCGGGGACATTCCGTTGCCCGGCCCGACAAGGACTGCGGCAGTCCGCGAATCGCCAACCCGGCGGACGAAGGACGCCACATCGGGGATCGTCGCGACCAGCGCCCCGGTCAGGGCGATCCGGTAGATATCGGCCGCCGCCGGCGGACACAGAACGGTTGCCATTCCGGCGCCGACGCGCCGCGCCGCCTGTGTGGCCAGTCGCGCCGCACCGGTCATCTCCGCCCCGCCGATGATCAGGACATGTCCGCGGGTATATTTGTGATCCATCGGCCGCGGCCAAGGGAAGCGGTCGCGCCACAAGTCGGGGCCGTTCGCCGCCTGGTTCGGGCGGATCCGCTGCAAGACCGCTTCGGGAATGCCGATATCGGCAACTTCCAGCGCGCCGCAAAGCGCGCGTCCGGGATACAGCAGATGCGCCGGCTTGGGCCGGCAGAAGGTGACGGTCAGCGCGGCCCGCGCCGCCGCGCCCAGCACGGCGCCGGTATCGCCCTGCACGCCGCTGGGCAGATCGACCGCGACGCAGGCCAGGCTGGAGCGTCCGATTGCCTCGATCACCTCCCGCGCCGCGCCATCGAGCGGCCGGTCGAGTCCGGCGCCGAACAGGGCATCGACAACCAGATCCGCTCCCTCCAGCACCGCCGGCGTGACCGGCTCGACCGGACCGCGCCAGCGCCCGGCGTTGAGCGCCGCATCGCCGCGCAAATTTTCCCGCGCGCCCAGCAGCGCCACCCGCACCGTCCAGCCGGCGGCATCGAGCAGCCTGGCGATGACGAAGCCGTCGCCGCCATTGTTGCCGGGCCCGCACAGAACGCACACCGCGCCGCGCGGCCAGCGCGCCCTGATCGCCTCGGCGACCGCCGTACCGGCCGCCTCCATCAATTGCTCGCCCGGAATGCCGGCAGCGATCGCCGCCGCGTCGGCGCGCGTCATCTCGTCGACCGTCAGGATGACGCTGTCGGTGGGGAATGTCATTTTCTGGGCGCGCAGGCGCGCAGCGCGACGAGGGTCCGCGAGCGGAATTCACGCCGGTACATCACCAGCACGACCACCAGCGCCGCCGGGAACATCAGCCAGGGATGGATGAACCAGACCAGGGCCGCCACACCGAAATAATAGGATCGCATGCCGTGATTCAGGTGCTTGGCCGCCAGCGAGGCAACCCGGGCCGTCGCCATGGCATAGTCGCGATTGCTTTCCGGCGGCTCGGTGTCGGGCGGCGCCGCGCCGATCAGCAGGGCGCAGTAGTTGAACTGCCGCATCGACCAGGCAAACTTGAAGAACCCGTGTACGAAGACCAGCATCATGGCGATCACCTTGATTTCCCACAGGCCGCGGGTCGTCTTCACGGCGAAGGGCACGTCGCGGACCAGGGCCAGCACCTCGTCCGGCGCGCCGAGCACGGCAAACAACCCCGCCAGGATCAGGATCGAGGTCGAGGCGAAGAAGGTCGCGTTGTTGATTGCGCCGATAACGATCTGGGTATCGACGATGCGGTTCTCGCGCGCCAGCATCCGCATCATCCATTGTTCGCGATGCACGGCCATGATGCCGATGAGATTGCCGTGCGGCGCGCGCCGTTCGGCGAAGACCGTATAGCCGAACCAGCAGACAACGAGCCAGGTGACGGCGGCGAGGTCGATCGGGCTGATATCCCACACGGTCGGGCTCCGGAACGTTGCGGTGACGTCGATTATGGCCGCTGTGGCGGCGCGTCTCAACCGGCGTTGCGGGATTGCCGGGCCGGCGCTACAACATCCCGGCTCCTCCCCGCCCGCGCAACAGCGAGTCCAGCCCATGCTACAGCTTCCCGCCTTCGATGTCGCCTTCGCCCGCAGCCATTTTCCCAGCCTGGACGAACCCTGGGCGCTGTTCGAGAACGCCGGCGGCTCGCTGGTTCCCCGGCAGGTGATCGACCGGCTGACCGCCTATATGAGCGAAACGCAGGTGCAGCCGGGCGCCGGGTTCCACGCCTCGGCGCTGGCCGCAGAACGGATGCTGGCCGGCCGCCAGACGATCGCCGCCATCCTGGGCGCCGAACTGGACGAGGTGATGATCGGCGCGTCGACGACCATGAACGTCTATCTGCTGGCGCAGGCGTTGCGGCCCCTGTTCCGCGAGGGCGACGAGATTATTGTCACCAATCTCGATCACGAGGCGAACAACGGTGCCTGGCGGCGCCTGGCCGACAGCGGCCTGAAAATTCGCGAATGGCAAATTGACCCGGAGACCGCCGAACTCGACCCGAAGGCCCTGCAAGCCCTGCTGGGTCCGCGCACACGGCTGGTCTGCTTCAGCCAATGCTCGAACATCGCCGGCGGCATCAACGACGTGCCGGCCATCGCCCGGATGGTTCACCAGGCAGGCGGGCTGGTCTGCGTGGACGGCGTCGCCTATGCCCCGCACCGCCATATCGACGTAAAGGGCTGGGATGTCGATTTCTATCTCTGCTCGACGTACAAGCTCTACGGCCCGCATCTCGGCGTACTCTACGGCAAGCGCGAGCATCTGCTGAAGGCGCGCGGCCAGAACCATTATTTCATCGGCGAGTCGGAGATTCCGCTGAAATTGAACCCGGGCGGGTCGAACCACGAGCTGACCGCCGCCCTCGCCGGAACCGGCGACTATTTCGAGGCCCTGCATCGGCATCATTACGGCGCCTCGAACCTGCCGCTGCACGATCGCGTGGCGCAGGTATTCGCGCTGTTCGCCGAGCATGAGGAGAGGATCGCCGAACCTTTCGTCGATTTCCTGATGGCGCATCCGAAGATCCGTCTGATCGGCCGGCCGACCGCCAACAAGGACCGCCGCGCGCCGACCTTCGCCTTCACCGTCGAGGGTCGCACCCCGCAGGAGATCGCCGACGCCGTCCTTCCCGACCGCATCGGCATCCGCGGCGACGATTTCTACGCCGCCCGGCT
>JAHELM010000381.1 GCA_024644185.1 Rhodospirillales bacterium
GGTGGATCCGCCCGCCTCTACGCGCGGGATCTGCGTGCCGATCAGCGCCTCGATCGCCGAGATGTATTTGCGATCTTCGGGCGCGGCCAGCGTGAAGGCGTGCCCGCTGCGGCCGGCGCGGCCCGTGCGGCCGATGCGGTGAACATAATCCTCCGGATGGGTCGGCACGTCGTAATTGAAGACATGGCTGACCGCGGCGATGTCGAGGCCGCGCGCCGCGACATCCGAGCAGACCAGAAACTGGACTTCGTTGGCCTTGAACTTGTCCAGCATCGCCATGCGCTGCCACTGCTCCAGATCCCCGTGCAGCGCGCCGACGCTCAGCCCGTGGCGTTCCAGCGATTTGTGCAGAACGCCGATGTCGCGCTTGCGGTTGCAGAAGATCAGGGCATTCTGGATGTCCTGGGTCTGGATCAGCATGCGCAGGGCTTCACGCTTGTCGGCGTGGTTCACGATGACGACCGCCTGCTCGACGGTCTTCGCGACCGAGGCGGGCGGCGAAACGGTGATCGTCTTCGGCGAGACGAGGAAGCGGTCCGCGAGACGCCGGATTTCCGGCGGCATGGTCGCCGAAAAGAACAGCGTCTGGTGTTTCTTGGTGATCAGCGAGACGATCTTTTCGACATCGGGAATGAACCCCATGTCCAGCATGCGGTCAGCCTCGTCGATGACCAGGAAGGCAACGTCGTTCAGCATCACCTTGCCGCGCCCGAAATGGTCGAGCAACCGGCCGGGGGTCGCGATCAGCACATCGACGCCGCGATCCAGTTTCTTCTCCTGGTCGGAAAAGGAAACGCCACCGATCAGCAAGGCCGTCGACAGCTTGGTATATTTGCCATAGGTCTCGAAGTTCTGCTGGACCTGCGCCGCGAGTTCGCGCGTCGGTTCCAGGATCAGCGATCGCGGCATGCGCGCGCGGGCGCGGCCCTGGCCGAGAATGTCGATCATCGGCAGGGTGAAACCGGCGGTCTTGCCCGTGCCGGTCTGCGCGCAACCCAGCACGTCATGGCCCATGAGGACCTGTGGGATCGCCTGCTTCTGTATAGGGGTGGGATGTTCGTAACCCGCCTCGCTGACCGCGCGCAATACGCTGTCGCTCAGGCCCAGATCAGAAAAGCTCATATTTCTCGCTGTCGTTCTCGCCGGCCCGTCCGGCGACAGTTTTCAAAGACCACTCAAGACGCGCGGATCATACGGAGTCGCGCGGTTCTGTCAATGATTCCGCTACGGGGCTTATCGTCGCGACCGGGCGACGCACATTGTCCGAGGGTGGTGCAAGGGATATGGTCGCGCAAGACCATGGATTAAAGGGGGGCGGATCGTGTTGATGTCGGCGGAGCGTACGATGCTGCTGATGATCGACGTGCAGGAGCGGTTGCTGCCCGCCATGCACGACCGCGATGCGGTGCTGCGCAATGGCGCAATCCTGCTGAAAACCGCGGCGCGGCTTGAAATTCCGGTGCTGATATCCGAGCAATATCCGCGCGGTCTGGGGCCGACGGTCGCACAGTTGCGGAGCCTGGCCAATGCCGGGGCGACGATCGGGAAGCTCTGCTTCTCCTGCCATGGCGAGCCGGTGCTGCGCGACCGCATCGCCGCGCGGGGGCGCGAGCAAATCGTGATTTTCGGCATCGAGGCGCATGTCTGCGTCCTGCAATCGGCGCTGGATTTCCAGGCGGCGGGGAAAGCCGTCTTCGTCGTGGCCGACGCGGTGTCGAGTCGGGTATCGGCCAACCGGCGGCTGGCGCTGGCGCGGATGCGGCAGGACGGCGTGCGTGTCGTCTCGACGGAAATGGTTCTGTTCGAGTGGTTGCGCTGCGCCGGAACCGACGAATTTCGTGAAGTTTCAGGATTGATCAGGTGAGCCCCGGGCGTCCGTTGGTCCTGGTGCCCGGCCTGCTGTGCGATGGGGCGCTGTGGGCGCATCAGGAGCAATTCCTGGCCGATGTCGCGGAACCTGCGGTGGCCGACGTCACCGCCGACGACAGCGTGCGAGCCATGGCGGCGCGCGTACTGGCGCAAGCGCCAGACCGCTTCGCGCTGGCCGGACAATCGATGGGCGGTTATGTCGCGCTGGAGATGATGCGGCAGGCGCCGGGGCGGGTCTCGCGCCTGGCCCTGCTGGATACCACCGCCAGGGCCGACACGGCGGAACAGACTTCACGCCGGCGGGGGTTGATCGAACTGGCGGCGAAGGGTCGCTTCAAGGGGGTGACGCCGCGGCTGCTGCCTTTGCTGGTGCATCCCGACCGGCAGGCCGATCAGGGGCTAGCCGATGCCATCATGGGCATGGCGGAGCGGGTGGGACAGCCCGCCTTCCTGCGCCAGCAGGCGGCGATCATGGGACGTCCGGACAGCCGACCGCATCTGGCGGCAATTCGCGTGCCGACCCTTGTCATATGCGGCCGGCAGGATGCCCGGGTTCCGATGGAACTGCACGAGGAAACGGCCGCCGGAATCGTCGGGTCGCGGTTATGCGTGATCGAGGAATGCGGGCATCTGTCGCCGCTGGAGCGACCCCATGCGGTCACTGCGCTGCTGCGCGACTGGCTGTTGCGGGACTGACGCTCAGTCGCAGTCTCAGTCGCAATTCGGTGGCGCGCAGATCGGCGTGGCGAGTTCCGGCGGGAACAGGGTCCCGGTAACCCGGCCGATCATGGCCCGGAAGCTCGCATCCCCGGGCCCCGTTGCGCCGCCGGCTTCGCCCCGGACCGAACTGAGCGCCGTGCCGAAGCGGCACCAGGCCGCGAAGACCGAGACGCCTGCCGAGCCGGCTTCATGCGGCATGGGGGCGGGGGGCGGCTCGCCGCACAGGGCTTGCGGGTTCAGCGTCGGTGCCGGATCGAAGACCATGACCACGCGATACCCGTCGCGCGCGCTGCTGCCTGGCGCGGTGGTGAAATTGGTCGCCGGACCCCAGTTGCGTCCCTGCATGGCGTCGGTGACCGCGTGCTCGAACGTCGCACGGTCGCCGCCGAAGGGGTTGCCGAGAACGGCGACCCGGAAGTCGCGCCCAGCGCCGGCATAGCCGAATTCAGACTGCCGGTATGCGGAATTCAGATCCTGGTGGGTCAGACGCACAGTGCCCGGCGCACAGGCGGCGGCGAGGGCAAGCATGACCATCGGGATGGACCGGCGCATGGAAAATACCTCTGGAAGTCCGGACATGTGCAAATATGAGATCGACAGGGGCATCCTGCAAGAACTGTCCCCCCTCATGCCTGGGAGGCCGCGCCAGGCCCGGGTGAGGCTTGACCATTTATCGAAAACTCCCCCTCATGCCGAGGAGGCCGCCCCAGCGGCCGTCTCGAGGCACGCAGCTCCGCCCGGCACGCCCCGCCCTTCGAGACGGCGCGGTGCGCCTCCTCAGGGTGAGGCTTGAGCTTGTGAC
>JAHELM010000382.1 GCA_024644185.1 Rhodospirillales bacterium
AAAGATCAGGCTGGCGATGACATTGACATAACCCAGACCGCCGCGGAAGCGGCCGACCAGGGCAACGCAGAACCGCAGCAGGCGGTCGCTGATCGTGCCGGCGTTCATGATATTGGCGGCAACGATGAACAGCGGCACCGCCAGGAGGATGAAGCTGTCGTAGAGGCCCTGAACGATCTGCTCGGAGACCAGACCCAGATCCTGGCCCTTGACCGCGAGATAGGCTGCCGCGGCGACGATCATCGCCAGCGCGATGGGCGCGCCGATGGCGGCGAGCGCGAACAGCAGCGCCAGGCAAATGGCAAAGGCGCTACTCATAGGGGCCCAGGCCGTGCGCGTGTTCCTCGTTTCCATCGGGATCGCGGCCGCGAATGAGGCGGACCGCGCGAAGCCCGTAGCGGACGACGATGGCCGCGGCGAAAATCACATAGACGCTGAACACGTAATCCAGGCGGATGCCGAGAGTGGAACTCGTCTCGATCTTCATGAAGGTGACGTAGTCGAGCGAACCCGGGAACGACCCGCCGAATCCGGCCAGGACGGCCAGCGCCGAAATCAGCGCAAAGACCCGGCGCAGACGCGGGCCCGCGCTCAGGTAGAACATGTCGAACTTCACATGGTCGCGGTCGTCCACCAGAAAGGCCGATCCCCAGAAGACGACCCACAGCCAGGTCATCAGGCAGGCCTCGAGCGTCCAGCCCAGCGGATGGTTCAACACGTAGCGGAAGAAGATCTGCAGGACGAAGGACAGAAACATGGCGGTGAGGAGCCCCACCGCCACGTTATCCGCCCTCCGCCGCAACCAGAGCAGAGCTGCGCGCATGGCGCTTTGCGTCGGGTTACTTGATCGCGTTGATGCGATCGACCATGCCCGGCGGCCAGTCCTTGGAAAATTCCGACTCCAGATACATCTTCTGCACCCGGCTGCGGAAGGCGGCGACATCCGGCGTATAGACCTTCAGCCCCTGGCTCTTGAAGAAATCGACCAGTTCAGCCTCTTCCGCCAGCTGGTTCTTGCCGATCTGGTCGACGGCGGCCTGCGCTGCATCCATCATGGTCTTCTGCTGGGCAGGCGTCAGGCCGTCCCAGACCTTCTTGCTGAGCGCCAGGAAGTTCATGTCGGCCAGATGCCCGGTCAGGACGATCTGCTTGGTCACCTCATAGAACTTCTTGTCCTTGTCGGTCGGCAGGGGGTTGTCCTGGCCGTCGATGGCGCCGGTCTGCAGGGCGGTATAGACCTCGGTGAAGGCCAGCGGCGTCGGATTGGCGCCCAGCGCCTTGCCGAGGAACTGCCAGGCGTCGGTGCCCGGCATGCGCAGCTTCACCCCGGCCAGATCGTCCGGCGTGCGGATTTCCTTTTCGGTCCGCAGGTTGAGCTGGCGGGTGCCGAAATACATGACCTTGAGGATTTTGACGCCGAGCTGGTCCTCGGCCATCTTGTACATCTCGGCGCCGACATCGCTGTTGAACACCTTCTGCTGATGGTCGGCGTCGCGCAGCAGGTAGCCGGCGGTAAAGATCGACCAGGCGGGAATCTGCTTCGCCAGTTCCTGCGCCGAGGTGATGCACATTTCCAGGTTGTCGCGCTGGATCGCCGCCAGTTCCGTGCCCTGCTTGAACAGGGTGGCGTTGTAATGCGGCTCGAAGGTGGCGAAATCCTTGATGCCCTCGGCGAAGATTGTCTCCAGCCCCGTGGAGCGGTTGTCGGTTTCCGAGGCCGGCGTCGAGAAGCGCAGCACGATCTTGTCGGCGGCGCGGGCCGGCCCGGTGAAGCCAAGCGCGGCTCCCATCAGCAGCGCGGCGGCGGCCGCACCGGCGAATACGCGGCGGGTGGTGATATCGGACATTCCTGTTTCTCCCTGTTTGCTTCGGTCCTGTTTTCCGCGCGACGCCATGCGCCGCCCGTCCGGCCGACGGGCAAAGGATACACCGGGATGGTCTGTTTGCCAGCCAATTGTTCGAGGACGGGCAGTCGGTGCGCGGCCGCCGATCGATAACCCGGCGGCGCGCGGAAGCCGGCCGACCGCGCTGGCGGGATCCCAGGGATCGCTGGTTCGGCCGAAGATGCCGCAGATCTCGTTGCCGGTTTGCAGGCGCATGGTTGGCGGCGGTACGTTGGTCTTGCCCGGAAGGATCGCGCCGGCGGCCTTCAGCCGCCGTTTCAAAGCCCGCGCCGGAGCCGGAACGAAAGGCAAAGATATTATAGTCTTAACTTTAAGACCTTTGGGCGAACATCCGCGCCCGCTCGCCCGCTCGCCCGGCTGGTTGCAATCCGGTCTTGCGCGTTGGCGCGGCTGCAATATTCTGTTCCCTGGATAAGCCGCGCCGGGTTCTCGAACCCCGATGGCTCAAATAGCCGGATAACCGGCGATGGAGGAACAGCGAGGAGGTTTGCGGCGATGGACCACGAGGACGAATACAACGAAACCTTCGTATCCTATCTCGAGGTGATCTGGGGCGAGGGTTACCTGTCGCCCGGCGGCCCGGCCGAGGTCGGGCGTATTCTGGAGGGGCTGGACCTCAAGGGCCTCAAGGTGCTCGACATCGGCTGCGGTACCGGCGGCGTGGCGGTGTCGCTGGCGGCCGAATACGGCGCGGCCAGGGTTATCGGCGTCGATGTCGAAGACCCGGTGCTGACCTTCGCCCGGCGCCGGGCGCGGGAACGCGGGCTCGAGGGTCGCGTCGAATTCATCAAGGTGAAGCCGGGGCCGTTGCCCTTCGCCGCCAACGAGTTCGACCTGGTGTTCAGCAAGGATTCGATGATCCATATCCCGGACAAGGAGGCGTTGTTCGCCGACGTCATGCGCATCCTGAAACCCGGCGGCCGCTTCGCCGCCAGCGACTGGTTGAGCAGCCATGACGGCGCGCCGAGCCCGGTTATGAAGCGCTACCTGGAGACCGAGGGGCTGGGCTTCGGCATGGGCTCGCCCGAGCGCTACCGCAGGGCGCTGGCGGCGGCGGGCTTCGAGGATGTGCGGCTGGTCAACCGCAACGCCTGGTACGCGACGGTGGCGCGCCAGGAACTGACCGACATGGAAGGCCCGCTCTACGCCAAGGGCGTGGCAGCCGCCGGCCAGGCGGAAACCGACCGCAACATCGGCATCTGGCGCGCCATGGTGCCTGCCCTGGAGATCGGCGAACTCTGCCCGCACCACCTGCACGGCCGCAAGCCGGGGTAAGGCGAGGGGACGCGTTCGCGCGGGTGCCGGCGCCGGCACCCGCGCGGGGCCTAGTGGTGGCGTGCAAGCCGGAAGCGAGAGCCGCAACGTCGCGGCCGAGACCGCCGGATCGGCCCGGTCGGCTCAGTTCGTGCCCAAACCACTCAGGATCGGGTTGCGCCAAGGACGGTCGGGGCCATAATTCTTGCAAGTCCGTACGAATAGT
>JAHELM010000383.1 GCA_024644185.1 Rhodospirillales bacterium
GCCCGCGAATCCGGCGTCGATCTGGAACGGGCGCTGACGCGGGCGGACCGCGGCATCGCGCGCTGCGACCGGATCGTGACCGAGCTTCTGGATTTCGTGCGCGCCACCGGCCTGCAACCGAAACCGACCGCGATCGACGCATGGCTGGAAGACGTTCTGGCGGACATTCCGCCGCATCCCGGCATCACGGTCACCCTGACCCCGGGGACCGGCGACGCCGTTATCGCCTTCGACCGGGGCGCCCTGCGCCGCGCCGTCGTCAATGTCGTCGAGAACGCCTGCCAGGCCATCGCCGGCGCGGTTGTCGAAGGCGGCCGGCCAGAGGGGCGGGTGACGGTCGCCACGCGGATCGCCGGCGGGCGGGCGGAGATCGCGGTGACCGATACCGGGCCGGGCATCCCCGCCGACATTCTGCCGCGCGTCACCGAGCCGCTGTTCAGCACCAAGTCCTTCGGCACCGGACTTGGCCTGCCGACGGTGCAGAGAATCATGGAAGAGCATGGCGGCGGGCTGCGCATCGACAGCGCCCCCGGCCACGGCGCCACGGTCACGCCATGGCTTCCCGCCGCCGGTGGGAATGCGAAGGGGGGCGCGGCATGAGCGGGCTGAGCATCCTGATCGTCGACGACGATCCGGACTTCGCCGACGGGTTGGCCGAGGTCATGGAACTCCAGGGGCACCGGGCCGATGTCGCCTGTACCTGCGAGGGCGGACTGGCCATGGCCCGGCGCGGGTCGCACGGCGTCGCCCTGATCGACATCGGCCTTCCCGACCGCAACGGCGTCGAATGCCTGCGCGGGCTCAGGGAACTCGCCCCCGATATGGTCTGTTTCCTGATGACCGGCTACAGCGCCGACCATATCGCCGCCCAGGGGATCGAGGCGGGCGCCTTGCGCGTGTTAAACAAGCCGGTCGATCTGGAAGACCTGCTGCGCGCTCTGGCCGAGGTCCCGCCCGGCTGAGCCTTCGGCGCACCCCCCGCAAATGCCGGACCGCCCGGCGGAACAATCCCCTGCCGCGACGATTTGTCCCGTGCCAGAGTGGCGGCGTGGGCAATCTTTCCAGAGAGGGACGGAGAATGAAAACCATAACGATGGCCGTGTTGGCGGCCGTGGCGATGGCCGCCGCGTCGTCGGCATTCGCGGCCGAAACGGTGACCGCGCCGCTGCTGACCGTGGCGGCGGAGGGCAAGGGTGTCACTTTCAGCCAGGGCGGCGCCGAGGTCGAGGCCAAGGTCAGCGGCAAGCGGACCAAGGTGACCATCGCCGGCGCGGCGGCCGACCGGTCGCATCTGAAGGCCGGTATGACCTGCACGATCGAATACGAGCCGGGCGGCGACAACGAGGTTTCGGCGATCGACTGCAAGTAACCGGCCGATCCGGCCGAGACTTCGGGGGCTCGCGCCGGCGGCGCGGGCCCCCGTTCTTGTCAGGGCGCGGCCGGTTTCGGGCGCTCGCCCTCGATCGTCACCCGGTGCAACGCCCGCCGCTGCCCGTGATAGTCGTTCAGCGGATAGTGCAGGGTGCAGCGATTGTCCCAGATGGCGACCGTGCCGGCGGTCCAGCGGAAGCGCACGGTGTTCTCTTCCGCCGTCATGTGGCGGAACAGGTAATCCAGCAGCGGCGCGCTCTCGGCCTCGCTCCAGCCCTCGAAGCGCACGGTATGCGCCGGGCTGAGATAGAGGGCGGCGCGCCCGGTTTCCGGATGCCGGCGGACAACCGGGTGGATCGCCTCCATCGCCTCCATCGCGTCCTCCGCCAGGCCGTGCATGGCGCCGCCCGTCAGCGGATCGGTGCGCAGCCGCGCCTTGTTCCTGGCCGCCGAATGCACGGCGCGCAGCGGCAACAGCGTCGCCCGCAGCCCCTCCGACAGCGTCTCCCAGGCACGGGCGGTGCTGGCCCAGATCGTGTCGCCACCGGTCTCCGGCACCTCCAGCGCATAGAGAACGCTGCCGGCCGAGGGGCGTTCCAGATAGGGCGTGTCGCTGTGCCAGATGCCGCCGAAATTGGCGGTCTGATGCGGTTCCTTGACGATGGCGATGACCTGGGGGTGCTCGGCGATCGGCGCTGCGAAGGGATAGGTCCCGACCGGCCCGAAGGTGGCGGCGAACGCCACCTGCCGCGCCGGTGTCAGCACCTGATCGCGGAAGAACAGCACCTGACGGTCGAGCAGCGCCCGCCTTATGGCGGCCGCCGTGGCGTCGTCCAGCGGGTGCGACAGGTCGATCCCGGAAATTTCAGCGCCCAGCGCCGGGGCGAGCGGGGCAAGGGCGAACGGCATCGGCTACCTCATCGGACAAGACACAAGTCCCCCGCATGGTGCCGCAAACCGGCGCGACGGGGAACCGGGAATGCGGGGGAGGGCGCGTTCGACGATTTCAATGCCCGTGGCAAGACAATTGGCCTTGGCGCGGACGAAATCCGCACGATATCGCCCGCGAATTCGGAACGATGTTTTTTGGGATCGTTCGTGCTATGTGTCCAGCCGGTGTAACTGAAGACCGGATTAACCTGGGTTGAGTCAGAAGCAGGACAATAATTATGCTTGGCACGGATCAAATTCCGGAAACAAAGAAGAAATATTTCATTTTAACGCCGGGCAGATGTGGCTCGTCCCTGTTAAGCAGCATCCTCGACGATGCGGGCGCATCGTTTCCGGCAGCGCGCAAGATGTCCTGGAATCCCCTTGCAGGGGCCTATGAAGACGACAGACTTGATCGCATGGCTTTTTTATTGGCGCAGGCCCATACAATACAGTCGAAACTGGAATACGAACCATTTTATAAGTTATATCACAAGAAATTCGTAACCTTTAAGCGGTTCCTTGCCAAACGTGAAATGCACAGGATATTTGCAGAGGCATCGTATTTCAAGGAAACAGGAAACATGCACTATGCTGTTCGCTTTGCAGCACACATTGGATATTGGCCAGTCATTATTCTGAACTGGAGATCTTATGAACACTGGATGGGTAGTATGTACCCGGGCCAACGCAATTTCGACATCGAGGATCTGACAGCGCGGTATGTAGCGATCTTGCGGAACTCACTGGCGTTGCTAAGTCTTTTTGGTGGTTGTGTGGTGAATTATACCGAGATCATGGACCCAGAAGCGCGGGACTGGGCGGTGAATCTCGGACATGTAACAGGGCTGGATACGGAAACGCTCCTTGAGAGCAGACGAAAGCGATACCGTCCGTCGGGCGCGGAAACCGCGCTTGCGGTCTGGGATCCCGCGGCGGAAAAAATCCAGGAAATGATCCGCAGTTTCGAGGGCCAATCTCTCGTGCCGGCGCCGGCCGCGGTCAAGCGTTGGCTGAAAACGGGCGGCGTTTGACGGACATTCCCATCCCGGCCTCAAGCCGTGGCACTGAATTCAGGTCGGG
>JAHELM010000384.1 GCA_024644185.1 Rhodospirillales bacterium
CGGCCTGTTCGGGCATCTGGCGGCGCGGCGCTGGCGGCGCGCGGCCGCCATCGTCGGGCCGCTGCTGATGGTCGGCAATGCCGCGATGCTGGGCTTCGCCGCCTGGCGCCTGGCGGGTTGAGGCGATGGCCCCGGCATCCGCCGCGCCCGGTCTGATCCTGGCGGCACCCGCCAGCGGACAGGGCAAGACCGTGACGACGCTGGCGATCGTGCGCGCGCTGGTTCGTTCCGGCCTGCGCGTCGCCGTCGCCAAGACCGGCCCGGATTATATCGACCCCGCCTTTCACGCCGCCGCCGGCGGCGACCCCTGCTTCAACCTCGACCCCTGGGCGATGCGCAAGGCGACGCTGGCCGGGCTGGCCGGGCGGCTGGGCGCGGCGGCCGACATCGTCGTCTGCGAAGGCGTGATGGGGTTGTTCGACGGCGCCGCCGACGGCACCGGGTCGACCGCCGATCTCGCCGCGCTGACCGGCTGGCCGGTGGTTCTGGTGGCGGATGTGCGCGGCCAGGGCGCATCGGCGGCGGCCTTGCTCGGCGGCTTCGCCGGCCACCGGCCGGATGTGAAGCTGGCCGGGGCGATCCTGAACCGGGTCGGCGGGCCGGGGCATCGCGACATGTTGCGCGCCGCCATCGCCGAGACCCTGCCCGGGCTGCCGCTGCTGGGCTTCCTGCCGCGCGATGCCGCGCTGGAATTGCCGGAACGGCATCTGGGGCTGGTGCAGGCGGCGGAACATCCGGCCCTGGACGCCTTCCTCGATCGGGCCGGCGAAATCGCCGCCGCCACTATCGATCTCGACGCGCTGCGCCAACTGGCGCGCCCGGCCAGGATCGCGGCGGCGACACCGCCGGTGCCGCTGCGCGCGCCGGGCCGGCGCATCGCCATCGCCCGCGACGCCGCCTTCGCCTTCGCCTATGCCTCGGTGCTGGACGGCTGGCGCGCGGCCGGGGCGGCGCTGTCGTTCTTCTCGCCGCTGGACGACGAGGCGCCGGACGGCGGCGCCGACGCGGTCTATCTGCCCGGCGGCTATCCGGAGCTGCATGCCGGGCGGCTGGCGGCCAATGCCGGGTTCCTTGGCGGCTTGCGCGCGGCGGCGGCGCGCGGGGCCGCGGTGTTCGGCGAATGCGGCGGCTACATGGTGCTGGGACGCGGGTTGGTCGATGCCGAAGGCGCGCGTCACGAAATGGCCGGGCTGCTGCCGCTGGAGACGTCGTTCGCCGAACGCCGCCGGCATCTGGGCTATCGCCGTGCAAGGCTGGCCGCCGATTCGCCGCTCGGGCCAAAGGGCACCGGTTTCGCCGGCCATGAATTCCACTACGCCACCATCGCCGCCGAGGGGCCGGGCACGCCGCTTTTCGCCGAAACCGCCGATGCGCGCGGCGTGGCGCGCGGGCCGGCCGGCCTGGTCGCCGGACGCGTGGCGGGATCCTTCATCCATCTGATCGACGCCGCCCGATGACCGGAAAACAACCCTTCTGGAAGACCCGGACGCTGGAGGCGATGAGCGGCGCTGAGTGGGAATCGCTGTGCGACGGCTGCGGGCTGTGCTGCCTGAACAAGCTGGAGGACGAGGATACCGGCGAGATCGCCTTCACCGATTCGGCCTGCAAGCTGCTGGACCTTGGCACCTGCCGCTGCTCGGATTATGCCAACCGCCGCCAGTTCGTGCCCGATTGCGTGAAGCTGACGCCGGGCAAGCTGGCCGGAATCCGCTGGCTGCCGGAAAGCTGCGCCTATCGCCTGGTGGCCGAGGGCCGCGACCTGCCCTGGTGGCATCCCCTGGTCTCCGGCGATCCGGAATCGGTGCACCGGGCGGGTATCTCGGCCCGCGGCCGCGCCGTGCCGGAGACCGGGATCGCGCTGGAGGACCTGCCCGACCGCATCGTCGACTGGGTACGCCCGGGCGGCGCTATCGGCCGGCGGCCCCGCGACGCAGATTGACCAGAAGCAGCCCGCTGAAGATCAGCGCCGCCGCGCCCCAGACCCAGGGGCTGTGCCGCTCGCCGAAGATGACGATGCCCCAGGCGATGCCGCTGAGCGTGACGATGTAGCCGGTGAAGCTCATATACACCGGCCCGGCCAGCCGCAGCACCTCGAAGAACAGGATATAGGCGACGCTGGAAATGACGATCTGCCCGGCAACCCCGAATTCGGCGCCGCCCGGCGGGAACCGCGGCACGAAGAATACGCCCGACACGAAGACCGGAAGCGCCAGGATCGCGGCCGCCGCCAGCAGCATCCCGGCGGCCAGCGGCAGCGAGGCCGCGCCTTCCGGCCGCAGCCGCGCCGCCATCACGTTGCCCACCGCATAGAAGGCCGGGGTCGCCAGCGCCAGCAGGAACCAGGGCGCCGCCTCGGCATCCGGCAGGCTGGCCCGCGGCAGCACGATCAGCGCCAGCCCGGCCAGGCCGAACAGCACGCCCGAGAGGCGCAGCGGATCGAACCGCTCCATCTTCAGGGCCACGGCCAGCGCATAGGTGATCAGCGGCACGAAGGGAATGGTCAGCACGATGACGCCGGCCGGCAGATGCCCGATCGCCGTCATCAGATTGACGTTCGGCAGGGCGATGCTGAGCAGCCCGGTGGCGAAATAGTAGCGCAGATGGGCGCGGTCGAGGCGCAGCCGCGCGCCGCGCAGCGCGCCCAGGACAACCACCAGCGTGCCCGCGCCCAGCCCCTGCCAGAAGGTATAGGCCAGCGGATGCACCCCCGCGTTCGACGCCATCTTCGAGAAGGAAAAAGCCAGCCCCCACATGGCGCCCAGCGCCAGGATCATGGCCAGCGGCAGCAGGGCCACGGCGGGACGGACGGAAAGCGGCGGCGGCGCGGGGTGCGGGGTCATGGAGATCACATAGGCCAATCCGCGCCACCGCGCCATGCCTGTTCGGCGGCCGGCGTCGCCGGACGCCATCGCGCGCCGCCCGGCACGGACACGACAGCCCGCCGCCGGGCAAGGACACGATAGCCCTCACCTCACCTCACCTCACCTCACCCCGCCCCGCCTCACCCCGCCCCGTCCAGCCAGTCGCCGATCAGCCGCCACGAGATCGAATCCCGGCGCGGCAGGTGGAAGCGTTCGTCGCCGGGCACGGCGGCGCGCACCTCGTCGCGGTGGAACCAGCGCGCGTCCTCGATCTCGTCGCGGTCGACGTTCAGCGTCGCGGTGGTCGCCCGGGCGCTGAAGCCCAGCATGATCGAGGCCGGAAAGGGCCACGGCTGCGACGAGCGATAGGTGACGTCGGCAACCCGCAGGCCGACCTCCTCGAACACCTCGCGCGCCACCGCGTCCTCCAGGCTCTCGCCCGGCTCGACGAAGCCGGCCAGCACCGAATGCATGCCCGGGGTCCAGGCCTTCTGCCGGCCCAGCAGCACCCGGTCGCCGTCA
>JAHELM010000385.1 GCA_024644185.1 Rhodospirillales bacterium
CGATGGCGGCGGCGAGCGACCGGCCCTTGCCGACGCCGATCAGCGCCGAGGCCTCCATCCCGAACAGGGTGCGATGCAGCAGCCGCGCGGCGGCCGCGCCGACCGCGTCGAATTCGCCGCCCTCCCGGCCATCGCCGGCGCCGTCAAGGGCGGGGGCGACGACGCAGTTGCGCAGGCCGAAGCGGCGAACCAGCAATTCCTCGTAGGCGATACATTCGGCCGGCTCGCCCTCGATGAACACCTTGACCAGGCCGCGATCGTGCGCCAGCGCGATCAGCCGATGCGCCTTGGCCGGCGACACCCCCAGCCGCCGGGCGATTTCGCCCTGGGTATAGCCGCCGATATGCGACAGCCAGGCCGCGCGGGTGGCCAGGTCGAGGTCGCCGTCTTCGGAGATTCGTGTGCTGCCGGTCACGGCCTTGAGCCTGCGTTTGAAAAATTTTTCGCGCTGTGCGATTTTTACCGTACTCCTGTCGCCGAATTTGTGTCAACGTTTCCGCATCGAGACCAGAGATCCGTGCCGGCACCCCGGCGAAACCCGGAAACCGGCGTAAATCCGCGAATCCTTCTCGATCCAGCGAAGCGAAAAAAAAGACCGGACAACCGGTCGCGTCCGACGGAAGGGTACAACCCAAGCCGGGAGGCAATAAAATGAGCCGGATAATCAGAATGATGGCGGCCCCGTTTGCGGCCGTCGCGCTGTTCCTGCTGCTGCCGTTGGCGGCGGCGGCGGAACCGACGAAAATCACGTTCCTGCATGTCAACGACGTCTATGAGATTTCGCCGAAGCGCGGCCAGGGTGGACTGGCCGAGTTGATGACCCTGCTGCGGGCCGAGCGCGCGGCCTCGCCGAACAGCGTCACCACCCTGGGCGGCGACCTGATCTCGCCCTCGGTGATGTCGGGCCTGACCAAGGGCGCGCAGATGGTCGAACTGATGAACGCCCTGGGCGTCGCCGTCGCCGTGCCGGGCAACCACGAATTCGATTTCGGCCCCGATATCGCGCGCCAGCGCATCGGCGAGTCGCGCTTCCCCTGGGTCGGCACCAACGTGCTGGGCAAGGACGGCAAGCCGGCGGCCGGGCTGGCGGCGCTGCATACCGTGAAGATTGGCGGCTTCACCGTCGGCTTCTTCGGCATCCTCGCCCCGGAAACCGACTCGCTGTCGTCGCCGGGGGCGGATATTTCCTTCGCCCCGGTGACCGAAACCGCAACGGCCGCGGTCAAGCAATTGCAGGAGATGGGGGCGGAGGTGATCGTCGCCCTGACCCATCTGGACTTTGCCACCGACACCGCGCTGGCGCGCGACGTGCCGGGCATCTCGCTGATTCTGGGCGGGCATGACCACGATCCGATGGTGTGGTCCGAACGGGGCGTGCCGCTGCTGAAGGCGGGCTATGACGCGCATCACCTGGGCGTGGTCGACCTGTCGGTCGAATGGGTCGGCGAAGGCGACAAGAAGAAGCTCGTGGTCATTCCGTCCTGGCGCCTTCTCTCGACCGCCGGTATCGCGCCCGATCCCGGGATCAAGGCCATCGTGGACAAATACAATGCCAGGCTGGACGCCGATCTGAACGTGCCGGTCGGGGCCACCAAGGTGGCGCTGGATTCGCGCCGCGCCGCGGTGCGCAGCGAGGAGACCGCCATCGGCAACCTGATCGCCGACGCGATGCGCGCCGGGGTCGGGGCCGATGTTGCCATCACCAATGGCGGCGGCATCCGCGGCGACCGTACCTACGACGGCGGCACCACGCTGACCCGCAAGGACGTGCTGACCGAGCTGCCCTTCGGCAACGTCACCGTGCTGATCGAGTTGAGCGGCGCCGATTTGCTGGCGGCGCTGGAGAACGGCGTCGCCGATGTCGAGAACAAGGGCGGGCGGTTCCCGCAGGTCTCGGGCCTCGGCTTCACCTACGACCCGGCCGCCGCCAAGGGCAGCCGCGTCACCGGGGTCAGGATCGGCAAGGCGGCGCTGGATCCGGCGAAGATGTACAAGGTCGCCACCAACGACTACATGCAGGGCGGGGGCGACGGTTATGCGTCGCTGAAAAAGGGCCGGGTGCTGATCGACGCCTCCGGCGCCCGGCTGATGGCCACCATGGTGATGGATTACATCGCCGCGCATGCGCCGGTGGCGCCGGCGGTCGAGGGCCGCATCGCGGCGAAGTAGCCGCGGCACGGTTTTTCGGCCGGCATCACGCCCCGGCGAGCGCCCGGAAGAATTCGGCCAGCAGGCCGGAGTCCAGGCGCCCGTCGCGGCGCACGCCGGTGCACAGGTCGACGCCGAAGGGCCGCACCGCGCGTACCGCCTCGGCGACATTCGCGGGGCGCAACCCGCCGGCCAGGAAGACCGGGCAGGGCGCGCCGGCGACGATCCGCGCGCTCAGCGCCCAGTCATGCACCCGTCCGGTGCCGCCCAGTTCGCGCACCGCCGCGCCGGGCTGGCCGGAATCCAGCAGCAGCGCATCGACCCGCGCCCCGCAATCGCGTGCCGCCGCCAGGCTTTCCGGCCCGGTGACGTGGATCGCCTGCACGATCTTCACATGCGGCAGCGCGCGGCGCAGATCGCCATAGGCGTCGGGATGGACGGCATCGACAAGCTGCACCGTGTTGGCGCCGCATCGGCGCACATGGCCGATAATGGCGTCGGGTTCGGTCTCGCTGGTCAGCAGGAAGGTGGCGATCGGCGGCGGCGTGGCGGCGGCGATTTCGGCGATGCGGGCATCGTCGATAACGCCCGGCCCGCTCGGCATCCGCCCGACCAGGCCCAGCGCCGAGGCGCCATGGTCTATCGCCAGCCTGGCCTCCGCGACCGAGGCTATGCAGCAGATCTTGACCCGCACCATCGTGCCTGTCTCCGGATATTGCTTTAGAAACCGCACATCCGCTTCAGCCGGGCCCACAGCACCGACAGGGTCATCCCGACGACGTTCAGCCCGCCGATTTCCGACTCGCGGCCTTCCAGAACCTTTTCCAGATTGCCGGCGAAGGTTTGCGTCAGCCGCGCCGCGAAATCGTGCACGAGGTCGGAACGGCTGAACTGCGCCAGCGGCCCGGCAAGCTGGAAGGCCAAGGATATCTCGACCCGCGTCGTGGCGGAAGCGGATGCGGGGACGACCCGGAAGACCGCCTCGCCCCGGGCCCGCGCGCCGCCCTTGCGGTCGATGCCGGAACCGGCAATCCGTCCCGCGCGCGCGGCATCGTCGAAATGCGTCGTGCCCTCGCCGGCAAAACTGGCGCCGATCGGGCCGAAATGGATCGACATCCGCCCCTCGAAGCGGTCGCCCTGGCGCGCGGTCAGCTCGGCGCCCGGCAGGCAGGGGGCGACGCGATCCAGGTCCTTCAGCACCTGCCAGACCCGGTCGGCCGGGT
>JAHELM010000386.1 GCA_024644185.1 Rhodospirillales bacterium
CAGGATCTGGGTCTGGTCTCCGAACAGATCGTTCAGGGCCTTTACGACAGCTTCATCCTCCTGGCGGTGCCACTGTTCATCGTCGCCGCCAATATCATGAACGCCGGCACGATCAGCGACCGCCTGCTGCGGTTCTGCGTTGCCCTGGTCGGCCGCTTCCGCGGCGGTCTGGGTTATGTCAATGTCATCGCCAGCCTGATCTTTTCCGGCATGTCCGGTTCCGCCATCGCGGATGCCGCCGGCATCGGCAAGATCGTCATCGAGATGATGACGAAGAACGGCCGCTACACGCCCGGATTCGCCGCCGCGATCACCGCCGCCTCGGCAACGATCGGTCCGATCATTCCGCCGTCGATCCCCATGGTCATGTACGCCCTCGTTTCCGATGCCTCGATCGGCTATCTGTTCCTCGGCGGCGTCGTACCCGGGCTGCTCATGGCCTTCGCGCTGATGGCCATGATCTTCTTTCTGGCCCGCACGCGCGGCTTCGCGACCGAGGAACCGGTACCCCTGTCGGCACTGCCGAGGGTCACGGTCTCCGCCTTCCCGGCGCTGATGCTGCCGGTCATTCTGCTGTTTGGAATCTATGGCGGCGCGACGACCCCGACCGAGGCCGCGGCGGTGGCGGCGGCCTATGCGCTGTTGCTCGCCGCCTTCTTCTACCGCGCGATCTCGTGGCGCGCGCTGTATGGGATCCTTTCGGAAAGCGCCCGCTCGTCCGCCGCGGTGGGCCTGATCATCGGCGCCGCGCTGATCATGAACTACATCGTCGCCGCCGAAAACATCCCCGGCGCGGTCGCCGGCGCGCTGCGACATGTGGCGCTTTCACCGGTGGTCTTCCTGATCGCCGTGAACATCCTGCTGCTGGCGCTCGGCTGCATTCTCGACGCGACCACGATCATCCTGATCGTTGTGCCACTGTTCATCCCGGCCTGCCGGGAACTGGGGATCGACCTGGTGCATTTCGGCGTCGTCGTCGTCGTCAACGCCATGATCGGCCTGATTACCCCGCCCTACGGGGTTCTGCTGTTCGTCATCAATGCGACGACCGGCATCCCCTTGCGCGCCATGATCCGGGAAGTGGTGCCGTTCCTGGTGGTTCTGCTGGTGGCCCTTCTGATCATGGTCCTGGTTCCGGACCTGGTTCTGTGGCTGCCCCGTCGCTTCGGGTACAATGGATGACCGGTTCCGCCACCGTGAAGCTCGGACTGATCGGCGACAATATCGCACGGTCGCGCTCGCCCGACCTGCATCGCATTGCCGGCGCCCTCAACGGCCTTGAGGTGACGTACGATCTGCTTGTCCCGCCCGAGCTGGGATTGGATTTCGACACAGTCTTCCAGTCTTGCGCCGCGCACGGCTATCGCGGCGTCAACGTCACCTATCCCTACAAGGAAATCGTGGCCGGCAAGGTTGGAATCGACGACCCGCTGGTCCGCCGGATCGGGGCGGTGAACACGGTCGTTTTTCAACCCGGTGCCGCCGCCGGCTACAACACGGACTATTCCGGCTTCGTCGCCGCATACCGGGCGAAGTTTGCCGGCAATCCACCCGGCACGGTGCTGCTGATCGGCGCCGGCGGGGTGGGCCGGGCCATTGCATTCGCCCTTGTCGCACTGGGCGTCACGGAGCTGCGCGTCGTCGATCGTGACGGGTCGAGGGCGGATATCCTCGCCGCGGCTGTGCGCCAGGCGTCCGGGGGCCGCCGGGTCACCGGTTCGACGGATATTTCGGCTGCGGCCGGCGGCGCCGACGGGATCGTCAATTGCACGCCGGTCGGCATGACGGGCTATCCCGGTTCGCCGATCGACCGTGCCGCGCTGGGCGGCCAGCGCTGGGCCTTCGACGCCGTCTACACGCCGGTCGAGACTGCTTTCAAGGCTGACGCCGAGGCCGCCGGACTCGATTTTCTGAGCGGTTACGAGCTGTTCTTTCACCAGGGTATCCAGGCATTCCGCATTTTCACCGGCCGCGATATCGCCGATACGGACGAACTACGCCGCCTTCTCAAGGACCAGGGCAATGCAACACGGAAGTAACCATCGGGACACCGCAACCGGGAAATCGGGTGCGAGGCATCCGATGGGCAAGGTCATCGGGATGAGTGCCGCGCTGACAACGCCGTTCGAAGCACAGGGAAACATCGACTGGCCGCGATTTGCAGCCCACAGCCTCGATTTGCTTGGCCAGGGCATGAATGTCGTCACCGCCTTCGGGACCACCGGCGAGGGCGCCTCTATCGGCACCAGGATCCGCGCCGAGTTGTTCGACCGGATGGAGGCCAACGGCGTCCGGCCGGGGCAGCTTGTCGAATGCATTTACGGGCCGTCTTCCGAGGATGCCGGCTGGTTCGCGAAACGGGCCTTCGCCGCCGGCTGCGCCGGGCTGCTGCTCTGCCCGCCCTTCTATTTCAGGCCGGCGGACCCGGAGGGCATCTATCGCTGGTATGCCGAAGTCTTCGAGAAGGCGGGCGCCGGCGCCCGCAACGTGATTCTCTACCACATTCCCGGCCTGACCGGCGTTGCGATCACGCCCGATCTGGTTGGCCGGTTGCGCACCGCCTTCCCGGAAATCGTCGCCGGGGTGAAGGACAGCGGCGGCGATTGGGCATCCACCGCCGCCCTCCTGGCCGAACATCGCGACCTGACGATCCTGGTCGGCCACGAAAACCACCTGGCCGAGGCGGTGCGCAACGGCGCCAGCGGCGCCATCAGCGGCATCGCCAACCTGTTCCCCGCCCTGGTCGCCCGGCTGGTGTCCGGGGAAACCGATCCGCGTATCGACGCTGTCCTGAAAGAGATCCTCGCCTACCCCGTCGTGCCCTCCATCAAGGCGTCAATGGCCGGGCTGAAGGGGGACGATACCTGGCTGCGCACGCAAGCGCCGCTGGTAGCCCTGTCGAGCGCGCAGGCCCGGGGGCTGGGAAGATCGCTGGCGGCGATCGAGGGCCTTTAACGGCCCCGGCCCGAAGCGGGCACCCCGCAAGCCGCCAGGTATTCACGTTCCAGCCGGTCGACCAGTTCAGACACCGGCGGAATGTCGTCGATCACCGAGACGCCATGGCCCGCGCTCCACAGGTCGCGCCAGGATCGAACATTCTCCTCGACCCCGGCGGCTTCCGGCGAAGCACCGGCGCGCAGCTTTTCGACGTCGATGCCCATGCGCGTCAGGCTGGGTATCATGTAATTGGCGTCGATCCCGGTGATCTGGCGTTCGCACAGGATATCGGTCGCCTTGCAGTCTACGATCATCTGCTTCATCGCCTCGGGCGCCGCCGATTCCCGGGTCGCGGTGAAGCGCGTGCCCATATAGGCGAGATCGGCGCCCAGCACCTCGGCCGCGCGAATGCCATATCCGTCCGAA
>JAHELM010000387.1 GCA_024644185.1 Rhodospirillales bacterium
CCACGAACGAAAGCCAGGACGCCTGGTTTATCGGCTTCTCGCCGGACCTCGTTGCCGGCGCCTATATCGGCTTCGACACGCCGAAGAGCCTCGGTTCGCATGAGACCGGGGCCAGCGCGGCAATTCCGGTGTTCAAGGAATTCATGGAACAGGCGCTGGCCAGCCGTCCCGCGGTGCCGTTCCGGGTTCCGGCGGGCATCCGGATGATGCGCATGAACGGTCAGACCGGCTTGCCGGCGAAATCCGGCGACGATACGCGTAGCGTGGTGCTGGAGGCATTCCGCCGTGGCACGGAGCCTTCGCCGAACTCGACGACGCTGCTGATCGATGGATCGGACGGCGGCTCCGGGACCGAGATCATCAGCGGCGGTGGCGGCGTTCCCGGACAGTCATCGACGCCGGCAAAGCGCAGCACGGATACCGGAATGTATTGACCGGGACGATTTGTGCGGGCGGTGCTTGCGGGACCGTCCGCAATTCTTTAAATCCAAGCGGCAAATTCGCAACCAGAAGAGCGGGGGAGAATCCCATGCGTGCGGAAATCGAGGCGGTGGCCGCCGACATCAAGCAGTCGATGGAACTGCTGAGGAGGCATCTTTGACTACGATGCCGCAACCCGTCGTCTCGACGAGCTGAACGCGCTCGCCGAGGATCCGAATCTCTGGAACAAGCCGGAAACCGCGCAGAAATTGATGCGCGAACGGACACATCTGGACGCCGCCCTGACTGCCTATCGCGAGATCGTGCGGTCGTTCGACGATTCTCTGGAGTTGATCGAACTGGCCGAGGCAGAGGACGATGAATCCGTTCTGGAAGAGGCCGAGGCGGCCCTGCTTGCCCTGCAGGAGGAGGTCGAGAAAAGGCGCATCGAGAGCCTGCTGTCCGGCGAGGCCGATGCAAACGACTGCTATCTCGAGGTTCATGCCGGGGCCGGTGGCACCGAGTCCCAGGATTGGGCGGAGATCCTGGTGCGCATGTACACGCGCTGGGCCGAGCATCACGATTGCAAGGTCGAGTGGCTGGAGGAATCGCCCGGTGAAGAAGCCGGGATCAAGTCGGTTACCCTGAAAATCGCCGGGCACAACGCCTATGGCTGGCTGAAGACCGAAAGCGGGACGCATCGCCTGGTGCGGATATCGCCCTTCGATTCACAGGCGCGCAGGCACACCAGCTTTGCCGCGGTCGGCGTCTATCCGGTGATCGACGACAATATCGAGATCGAGATCGAGGACAAGGATCTGCGGATCGACGTATACCGGGCGTCGGGCGCCGGCGGCCAGCATGTCAACCGTACCGAAAGCGCGGTGCGCATCACGCATATTCCGACCAATATCGTCGTGCAGTGCCAGAGCGACCGCTCGCAGCACAAGAACAAGGCGACCGCCATGAAGATGCTGCAGGCCAGACTCTACGAAGCCGAATTGCAGAGGCGGGAGGATGCGACCAAGGCCGAGCACGATGCGAAGACCGATATCGGCTGGGGCCACCAGATCCGGTCCTACGTCCTGCAGCCATACCAGATGGTCAAGGATTTGCGTACCGGGGCGGAGACGAGCAACACCCAAGGCGTTCTCAACGGCGAAATCGACCTGTTCCTTCAGGCCTCCCTGGCGCAGCGTGTCGGTGGCGGAAAGGGCGAAGCGGCGGCGGAAGACTGATCACACCTTCGCGGCCACCGCTTCGATTTCAATTTTTAACTTCGGCGTAGCCAGTCCCGCGACCACCAGCAGGGTGGAAGCGGTTGCATGATTCCCCAGCATACGATCGCGAATGCCGCGATAAGCGGCAATGTCGCCGTCATCGGTCAGATATGCAGTGATGCGGACGAGGTCGGCGACGTCCATTCCGGCCTCGTCGAGGATGGCGAGCAGGTTGCGGAAGGCCTGTTCGCACTGGCCGGCGAAATCGTCAGGAACGGCGCCGTCGCGCGCCACCCCCACCTGGCCGGAAATGTGGAGCCACGTGGCCCCGGCCGGCACCTTGACGGCGTGTGCGTAGTTGCTGAAGGGCGCGGCCACGGTTGCGGGGTTCAGGGCTTTCAACATCGGCGTAATCTCCGGGGTAAGGTTGGTCAGTTTCCTTCGGCCAGGGGCTCATAGAAATTGGCGGTCAGACCGGCGCGGTCGCGGCTGGCGCGATTGAAGGGCGGCTTGATCGCACCCTTGAAGCGGGCACGGACGAGGTCACGATACGCGGCTTCCGGCTCCAGGCCGCGCTCTGCGCACAGATGGCGAAACCAGCGCATTCCGGCGGCGACATGCCCGACTTCCTCGTCATGGATGGTTTTCAGGATATCGGCGGAAACGTGGTCGCCGACGTCGCGGAGTTTTTCAGCCATTACCAAGGTGACGTCGAGACCGCGAGCCTCCAGAACAAGGGGCACGATCGCCAGCCGCGCGAGCAGATCGTCGGCGGTTTCCGCCGCCGCCTGCCACAAGCCGTCATGGGCCACCAGATCGCCATAGGCTGCATCCATCTCGGCCAGACGCGCCGCCAGCATGGCGTAGTGTCGGGCCTCGTCGCCACCGACCGCGACCCAGTCGTCGAAGAAGGCTCTCGGCAGATCGAGTCCGGCGGAGCGGATCACAATATCGAAGGCCAGGTCGATGGCATTGAGTTCGATATGCGCCAACGCGTGCAGCAGGGCGGTCCGTCCTCGCGGCGCGACGCCGATGCGACGGCGCGGCACTTCGCGCGGCGGTCGCAGCAAGGGGCGCTCCGGTCGCGCCGGCCGGGCGGGCGGGGTGGCGGTTCCAATCTCGCGGATGGCGCCATGGCGCCAAGCGGCGGCAACCCGGCCGGCGGTTGCGGCCTTTTCCGCCGCGTCGGCGGTCAGCAGCACGTCGCGCGCGGCGGCGGCCAGGCTTGCCCATCCAGGCAACGCTCAGAGCGCCTTCAGCGCCGCCAGAACCTCATCGACATGGCCCGGAACCTTCACCTTGCGCCAGACCCGCCGGACCGTGCCGGTGCCGTCGATCAGGAATGTGGAGCGGTCGATTCCCATATATTTGCGACCATACATCGATTTCTCCACCCAGGAGCCGTAGGCTGCGCAAACCGCCGCGTCCTCGTCGGCCAGAAGGGGGAAGTTCAGGTCGTATTTCGCCTTGAACCCGTCATGCCTGGCGACGCTATCCCGAGATACGCCCAGAACGGCGGCACCCGCCCTGGCGAAATCGCCCAACGCGTCGCGAAAATCCTTGGCCTCGGCGGTGCAGCCCGAAGTGTCGTCCTTCGGGTAGAAATACAGAACCACCGGTTTGCCGCGCAGTCCGGCCAGAGAGACCGCTCCGCCACCATCCGAGGGCAGGGTGAAATCTGGGGCCTTGTCACCGGTATCGATGGTCATTCT
>JAHELM010000388.1 GCA_024644185.1 Rhodospirillales bacterium
CAGGGGGCGCAGGGCCGGAGATTCGGGCCGCCCATTCCCAGAGTGAGCCACAATTTGGTTAAACTGCCGTAAAGAGCATCCGGAATTTCCGGCATCCGATTCCGGCCGCGTTGCCCGCGGGCAATCGCGGTGGCATGGAATCTGCATACCCCGGTTTCCACGCCACGCGCAAGACCAGGGCAATGCATTCCGCAACAGGGCCGGCATGACGATACTCAGCGAAATAACCGATTTGACGATCGCCGGGATCGAGGACAGCAAGGGCTGCATCCTGGTTGTCGACGATGACGAATTCAGCCGCGATCTGATGGTGCGCCGGCTGGGGCGCAGCGGTTTCTCGGTAACCGCCGCCGCGGGTGGCCGCGAGGCGCTGGCGGCTCTTGCGGCCCGCCGGTTCGATCTGATGATCCTCGACGTGGTCATGCCGGGAATGGACGGACGATCCGTGCTCGCGCAGCTGCGCCAGACCACGCCGTCGTCCGAGCTGCCGGTCATCATGGTGACCTCGAAGAGCGACGGCGAGGAAATCGCCGGCTGTTTTGCCCTCGGCGCGACCGATTACGTGACCAAGCCCTACGAGTTTCGCGGCCTGCTGGCCCGAATCGAGGCGCATACCGCGCGCCAGAGGGCGGAAGCCGCGCTGAAGCAGGTGCATGAGGAACTGGAGCGGCGCGTGGAACGGCGCACCCAGGACCTGCGGCAATCCAACCGGCACCTCGAAGAGACCCGCGCGATCCTGACCGACGCGCTGGAATGGATGACCGACGGTTTCGTGCTGTGGGATCGCGACGACCGGCTGGTCGCCTGCAACCGGCGCTTCAGCGAGCTGTTCGGCGCCAATGCCGGCGTCGTGGTTCCGGGCGCGCGATTTGCCGATCTGATGCGGCTGCAGGCCCATGCGGGGCTGCTGCGCCGGGCGGCGGGAAACCCGGAAGAATGGTTGCAGGCGCGCCTGCAACGGCATGGCACGGATCCGCGGCCGGTCGAGGAGGAATTCGTCGACGGCACCTGGCTGCGGGTCAGCGAGACGCGCACAGGCACCGGCCGGATCGTCGGGCTGACCACGGACATCACCGATATCAAGCGCCGCGAGATCGCGCTCAAGACCTTTGCCGAGACCAATCGCCGGCTGGCCGCCGCGGTCAATTCGGCAACTAGTGCCGTATTGATCACCGATCCGCGGCGGTCGGGGAATCCGACGGTTTTCGCCAATCCGGCCTTCGCCGCGATGACCGGTTGGCCGGTTGAAGAGGCCCTGGGCCGGGATCGGACGTTCCTGTATGGGCCGGACACCGACCCGCGTGAGACGGCGCGCATCGACGCGGCGATCGCCGAGGGAAGGCCGGTCAAGGTCGAGCTTCGGCTGCGCGCGCGCAGCGGGCGGAGTTTCTGGGTCGAACTCAGCGCCAGCCCGATTCGCGACGCCGACGGCGGCATCGCCAGCTGGGTGATCATCAAGTCCGACATCACGGCCCGGCGCGAAACCGAGGAACAGCTCCACCAGGCCCAGAAAATGGAAATGATCGGCCAGTTGACCGGCGGTCTGGCGCATGATTTCAACAATCTGCTGACCATCATCCTGGGCAATCTGCAGGTCGTTCTCGCCGATGGCCCCGATGCCGCGGACCTCCGGAAACATGTCGAGAGCGCCCTCGACGCCGGCCGGCGCGGCTCGGACCTCACCCGGCGCATGCTGGCCTTCGCGCGCCGCCAGACACTGGCCCCGGAAATCCTCGATCCGTCGAAGCACCTTTCCGGCTTCCGCGACTTCCTCGGGCGGTCGCTCGGCGCGGGCGTGGCGATCGAATGCAGTTGCGACCGTCCTACACGGGCAATCCAGGTCGATCCCGGCCAGCTCGAAAATGCGATATTGAATCTCGCGGTGAATGCGCGCGACGCCATGCCGGACGGCGGAACCCTGAAAATCGCGGTGGAAAACCGGACGCTGAACAGCGCGATCGATGGCGTATCGGGGACGATTCCCGCCGGCGCGTATGTGCGGCTCGCGGTTTCCGACACCGGCACCGGCATGCCCGCCGATGCGGTGAGCAAGGCCATCCAGCCGTTTTTCACGACCAAGGAAGCCGGCAAGGGCACCGGGCTTGGCCTCAGCATGGTCTACGGGTTCGTCACGCAGTCGCGTGGCCATATGCGGATCGACAGCGCCCTCGGCCGCGGAACCACGGTCGAGCTGTATTTCCCGATGGCGGAGGGCGCGCCGGCGGAAACTCGCGTCGTGGCAGCCTCCGCGGCAGGTGGCAGCGGCGAGACGGTCCTGCTGGTCGACGACGAACCCCAGGTGCGCGCCATCGCGGCCATGCAGTTGAAGCGGCTCGGCTATAGCGTGCTGCAGGCCGAGGACGCCGCTTCGGCCATCGAGATTTTCGAGTCGCACGGCGCCGTCGATCTGCTGGCGACCGATCTCGGGCTGCCCGGCGGAACCTCCGGTGTCGAGCTGGCCGCCGCCCTTCGGGCACGCCGGCCGGATATTCCGATCCTCTATATTTCGGGCTATTCCGACGCCAGCGCGGTGGCCAGGGCGGAAATGCAGAAGGACACCGTGTTTCTCAGCAAACCCTACGATCAGGCGGCGCTCGCGCGCGCCACGCGCGAGGCGCTGGACCCCAAGTGAAGCCGCGCGCCGCCGGCCGGGTTCAGCCAAGCGGGCCGTTCGGGGTCAGGACGATCTTGCCGTCGCGCCGGAACCGCCAGGATTGCTCCACCGCGGTCGCGATGTCGTCCAGCCCATAGCTGGCCTCCACCGGCCCCAGCAGCGTCCCGTCGGCGAACCGGCCGGCCAGGTCCCGATACAGGGCGTGCAGTTCGGCCGGGCTCATCCCGCCGCCCGCCTTGACCATCCAGAAGCCTTTCAGGGCGATGTCGCGCAGGATCAGCTGATGCGGTGAGATCGTGCAGGGCTCGCCACTCAGGAAGCCATAGGTCACCACCACGCCGCCGTCGCGAAGCCCATCGGCCAGCCGCCGCGTGGCGTCGCCGCAGACCGCATCCAGCGCCAGCCGAGCCCCGGCGCCGCCGGTTGCCGCCCGCACGCGGGCGCCAAGATCGTCGCCGTCGACCAGCACCACGTCCCCGCCGATCGCCGTCAGCCCCGGCGCCGCCTCGGCCCGGCGCACGACGTTGACCGTGCGGATGCCGGCCGCCCGCGCCAGCCGGATCACATGTCGGCCGACGCCGGAATTGGCGGCGTTCTGCACCACCCAGTCGCCCGGCTGCAAATCGACGTAATTGCGCAGCATCAGCAGGGCGCTGGGCGGGTTGGCCTTCAACTGGGCCAGCAGCAGCGGATCCACGGTCTCGGGCATGCGAACGGCGCGCCCGGCGGGGATGCG
>JAHELM010000389.1 GCA_024644185.1 Rhodospirillales bacterium
TCTCCGGCCCGGATCTTCCGTCGCCATCGGCTGGCGCCGCTCGGCCTCCCAAACCACCCTTGCGCGGGGCGGGGGTCGCTTTCGCCGGCGATTTGGGCGGGGTCTTTCGGCCGACGCGCCTGGCCGGCGGTTCGCCCGCCCGGACCCGTTCAGCCCGGGCGGCGGGCGCCTCACCGTCCGGTGTCTCGTCCCCGGGCTTGCGGCCCTGGCGCGCCGACTTGCCGCCGCCAAGCTGTTCGCGCAGGACGCGGCCCTTGATCTCCTCCACCGCGCCCGGTTCCAGATTGCCGAGTTGGAACGGGCCATAGGCGATGCGGATCAGGCGCAGCACCGGCCAGCCGAGATGCTCGCAAACCCGCCGTACCTCGCGGTTCTTGCCCTCGCTCAGCGATATCGTCAGCCAGGCGTTGTTCGGCATCTGCCGGTCCAGTTCGGCGCGGATCGGGCCATATCGCACGCCCTCGATCTCGATGCCGTCTTCCAGTGCCTCCAGGCGCTTCGGGTCGACCTGGGCGTGCACGCGCACGCGGTAGCGCCGCACCCAGCCGGTGGCGGGGAGTTCCAGCCGGCGCGCCAGTTCGCCGTCATTGGTCAGCAGCAACAGCCCCTCGGAATTCAGGTCCAGGCGGCCGATGGTCATTACCCGAGGCATCTCGGGCGGCAGCTTGTCGAACACCGTCGGGCGGCCCTGCGGGTCGCGGTTGGTGGTCACCAGCCCGGCCGGTTTGTGGTAGCGCCACAGCCGCGTCGGCTCGGCCTCGGGGATCGGCTTGCCGTCCACCGTGACGATACTGTCGGCGGTGACGGTAAGCGCCGGGCTGTCCAGGGTCTTGCCGTCGACCGCGACGCGGCCGGCCAGAATCCACGCCTCGGCCTCGCGGCGCGAGCACAGCCCGGCCCGCGCCAGACGCTTGGCGATGCGTTCGCCCTCGGGTTTCGTCACGTGTTCAGTCCCTTGCATGGCCGGCGACGGGGATGCCCGCCGCCTCGGCGACGAAGGCGGCGAAGATCCGCTCGTCGGCCGGGTCGATGAAAAACTCCGGATGCCACTGAACACCCAGGGCGAAGCGGTGGCGGCGGCTTTCGATCGCCTCGATCACCCCGTCCGGGGCCAGCGCGACGACCGCCACGCCGGCGGGGCAATCGGCTGCCGCCTGGTGATGGGCGCTGTTCACCCGGGCCTCGGTCACGCCGCAGATCCTGTGCAGCAGGCTGCCCTTCTCGATGCGCACGGCATGGCCGGCCTCGTGCCGCGGGTTGGTCTGTTCGTGTTCCAGCGCGCCGGGAACCGCGTCCGGTATATGCTGGATCAGGGTTCCGCCCAGAACCACATGCAGCAATTGCTGACCGCCACAGATGCCGAGAACCGGCATGTCGCGGGCCAGCGCGCCCGCCACCATCGCCCACTCGAAGTCGGTGCGCGCATCCTTGGTGCGCACGGTTTCGTGCCGCCCCGTTGCGCCGAACCGGGCGGGATCGACATCGAAGGCGCCGCCGGTGACCAGCAACCCGTCGATCCGGTCGAGATAGGCTTCGACCAGCGCCGCCTCGTGCGGCAGCGCCACGGGCACGCCCCCGGCCGCCGCCACCGACCGCGCATAGTTCTGCCGCAACGCATACCACGGATAGCGCGACCAGGCGCCGGCGGCGCCGTCCTCGCTGTCCAGCGTGATGCCGATCAAGGGATCCCCGGGCTTTGGCTGCTTCGTCATGCGGCGGACACTACGCCGCGCAAAACCGCCGCGCAACGCTGCTCTTGCTTGACAGGCCGCATGGGGGGTGTATATGCACGCGGCGGCAAGGGGACGGCGGGGAGGCCGGCCTCGAACTCTATTCGGGAACAGGAGCTCGCAAGGGTGGTAAAAAGCGATCTCTCGGCGACCGTCATGTGCACGAGCTTCAATCTGCGCAAGGCGTCACGAGCCATTACACAATTCTACGACGACGCGCTGCGCGACAGCGGGCTGAAGAGCACGCAGTTCTCGCTGCTGGCCGCGGCCGGCACGGCGGGCGCGCTGCCGATCAGCCGGCTGGCGGAAGAGATGGCGATGGACCGCACGACGCTGACGCGCAATCTCAAGCCGCTGGAGGATGGCGGGTTGATCCGCATCGAATCCGGTCACGATCGGCGCGTCCGCAGGGTTTCGCTGACGCCCGACGGCGAGGCGGCGCTGGAACGCGCCCTGCCGTTGTGGCGCAAGGTGCAGACCGGGCTGATCGACCGCATGGGTGACCAGCGCTGGGGCGATCTGCTGCGCAATCTGCAAGCCGCCCGCCGCGCCGCACAGGAATAGTTTCACTTTGCGTCGATCAAGCGTGTAGATACGCGATGACGGAATCCGGCTACATGGATCGGGCGCTGGAGGAGGCCGCCGCGGCGGCTGCGCGCGGCGAGGTGCCGGTCGGCGCGGTGCTGGTCGACGGCGCCACCGGCGCGGTGCTGGCGCGCGCCGGCAACCGCACCGAGGAACTGGCCGATCCGACCGCGCATGCCGAGATGCTGGCGATCCGCGCGGCCGCGGCTTCGATCGGCGCGCCCCGGCTGGCGGGTTGCGATCTCTACGTGACGCTGGAACCCTGCCCGATGTGCGCGGCGGCGATTTCCTTCGCCCGCATCCGCCGGCTCTACTACGGCGCGCCCGACCCCAAGGGCGGCGGGGTGGAACACGGCCCCCGCATCTTCGCCCAGCCGACCTGCCACCACCGTCCGGATGTTTACAGCGGCATCGGCGAGACCGCGGCCGCCACGCTGCTGCGCGATTTCTTCCAGGCGCGGCGCGGCTAGATCCGGAACGAATAGAGCTGGTGCAGGCGGGTCATGTGCAGGGGCAGCCATTTCGGCGCCTTGCCGCGCGACCAGGCGGCCCACAGATCGAGAAAGCTCATCGCCCTGAATTCGATATCGGCGCCCCGCACGGCGCGCGCGAAGCGGTCGATCTCGGCCCGGTGACGCGAGAATTCGTCGAAGCGCGCGGCGTTCAGCGGCTCCCAGAACAGATACAGCAGCATTCCGGGCGGCTGCCGCCCCGTATCGCCGGCGGCCGCTTCCAGCAACAGGCGCAACCCCATATATTGCTTGATCAGCCGCGCGGCATCGAGATGGCCATACCCCTCGTCGCCCGCTTTCAGCGCGCGCATCTGGCGGCGCCACCCGTTTTCCGGCCGGTTGGCCCAGAAGTCCTCCAGCGCGTCGGGGAACTCGACCTTGTGTCCCGACAGGAATTCCGTGCATTCCGACTCGATGCCGATCACCCCGTTGGCCCCGACCAGCAGGACGGGAAGCCATTGCGCCGCTTCGCCCTCGACCGCGGGAAGCCGAAGATCGAAGC